>NZ_JBEXOS010000001.1:0-279371 GCF_040611655.1 Streptomyces sp. NPDC006552 | reverse complement strand
GTCGGGGGGGGGGGGGGGGGGGGGGCCCGCCCGCCCCCCCCCCCCCCCCCGGCGGGGGGGGCCCCGCCCGGGGGGGGCCCCGCCCCCCCCCTCTGTCGTGCGCGGTGCGTCAGCCCTCGTCGCCTCTGCCGTGGTCGAGGCCCTCCATCGGGTTCTCCGGGAAGTCCCCGGTGGGTGAGCCCGAGTCGGTGGGCGGCGCCGAGGTGTCCGAGGGCTCGTCGGTCGGCGGCTCGGTGGTCGGCGTCTCGGAGGGACTCGTCGGGGTCGAGGGCGGGGGCGTCGTGGTCGGCGTGTGGCTCGGAGGGGTCGAGGACGGCGGCGGCGTCGTCGGCGTGGCCGGGGCCGTCCTGGTGGGCTGGACGGCGGCGCCCATGTCGGTGTCCAGGTCGAACTTGGCGGTCGTGCTGGACACGTTGAAGGTGTAGCCGGCCCAGATCCGGGCGGGGAAGCTGCCGCCGTCGACGCGGGGCAGCCCGCCGGCCCCTTCCATGGAGACCTGCTGGTTCTGCTCCGCGGTGCCCTGGGCGCCCTCGCCGAACAGGCCCACCGAGGTGACCAGGTCCGGGGTGTAGCCGGTGAACCAGGCCGAGCGGTTGTGGTCGGACGTACCGGTCTTGCCGGCGACCTTGCGGCCGTCGCGCGAGGGGTTGTCGCGGACCGAGACCTTCGCCGTGCCGTCGTCGACCACGCCGGTCAGCACCGAGGTGACCGAGTCGGCGGCGGCCCGGCCGATGACCTGCTCCCCGATCGCGTCGTCCAGGGGGACGGAGTCGCCCTGCTTGGACACCGCCTTCACGATCTGCGGGGTGACCTGCTTGCCGTGGTTGTCGAGGGTCGCGTAGACACCGGCCATCTCCAGCGGGCTCGCGCCCATGGTGCCGAGGGTCTGGGCGTAGTACGGCTTGAGGTCGGCGTCGTCCATGCCGAGCTTCGCGGCGGTCTCCATGACCTGTTCCATGCCGACGTCGGCGCCCATCTGGGCGAAGACGGAGTTGATGGACTTGTTCGTCGCGGTCTGCACGGAGACCGGGCCGTAGCTGCGCCGGTCCTCGTTCGGCGGCGCGAAGCCGACCTTCTTGCCGTCCGCGACCACCGGCCGCCGGCTCGTGCCGTCGTAGATCGTGTCGGCGCGGATCGACTGACCGGTCTGCGTCTTCGCGTTGTTCTCCAGGGCGGCCGCGAGGATGACCGGCTTGAACGTGGAGGCGGGCTGGTAGTCGGTGCGCGTGGCGTTGTTGCGCCAGTGCTTCTCGATGCCGGCGCCGCCGTACATCGCGAGGATCTTGCCGGTCTTCGGGCTGACGGAGACCGCGCCCGCCTGCACCCGGTCGTCGGCCTTGCGGCCCGCCTTCAGGTGGTCGGTCAGCTGCTGCTCGACCGACTTCTCCAGCTGCTTCTGCTTCTTGCGGTCGATGTTCAGGGTGATGGTGTAGCCGCCCGCGTCGAACTCGGCGTCGGTGAGGTCCAGCTCCTTCATCACCTCGGCCCTGGCGGCCGTGTACAGGTACCCCTCCTGGCCCTGGAGCCCGGCGGCGGCCTTGGGCTCCTTCGGCACGGGGAACGTCATGCCCCGGCGCTCGCTCGCGCCGATCCAGTGCATGTCGACCATGTTGTCCAGGACGTAGTTCCAGCGCTGCTTGGCCAGGTCCTTGCCGGTGTCGGAGGCGATGGCCCAGTCGTACTGGTTCGGGGCCTGGAGCAGCGCGGCGAGGTAGGCGCCCTGCTCCACGGTCAGCTTCGAGGCGTCGACGTGGTAGTACGCCTGCGCCGCGGCCTGGATGCCCCAGGCGCCGCGGCCGTAGAAGCTGGTGTTGATGTACCCGGCGAGGATCTCGTCCTTGGACTTCTTGCGGTCGACCTTGAGCGAGATGACCAGTTCCTTCAGCTTGCGCGTGACGGTCTGGTCCTGCGTGAGGTAGTAGTTCTTCACGTACTGCTGGGTGATGGTCGAGCCACCCTGCTTGCCCTTGCCGGTGACCGTGTTGAGGACGCCGCGCGCGGTGCCCTTCAGGTCGACGCCCTTGTCCTTGTAGAACGACTTGTTCTCGGCCGCGACGAAGGTGTGCTGGACGCCCTTGGGCACCTCGGACAGGTCGACGATCTCCCGGTTGACCTCGCCGGTGCGGGCCATGGTGGTGCCGTCGCTGTACTTGTAGACGTTGCTCTGCCGCCTGGCGTCCTCGTTGCCCTCGGGCACGTCGATCACCATGTAGAGCACGACGAACGCGCCCATGATCAGCAGGATCAGCCCGAAGAACGCTCCGAGGAGCTTCTTCCAGCCGAAGAAGCGGCGTATGCCCGACGGCCGCGCCGCGCGCTTGCGCGCATTTCTCGCATCCGCTCGGCCCATGACCTCAGTTGCTCCGCTTCTCGTTCGTGACCAGGACTCGTCTCCGTGCACTTCCGTGCCGAATCAGCTCATGAAGCTAACACCGCGACTTAAGGCAAAACCGTGCCCTTCCGGTCATTTCCGGACGTGACAATCAGCACCTGCCCCATGGGAACCGACGATCCAGGGGTGTCGATGGTTGCCGTATGCGTTAAAGTGATATCACTTTGCTAGACAGGATTCGGGGCGCGCCGGCCACGAACCTCCAGCTCACAGAGACGGGGACCGCCATGTCCGAGACCGACGCCACACCAGACGTACCGACGATGCCCAAAGCGCGTGTGCGCGAGTTCACGGCGCACAGCATCGGCGGCGGGCTCGCCCTGCTGCTCGGGCTGCTCGGGCTGATCGCCGGCGTGGGTCTGGTCGTCCTGGGCGCCACGCTCACCTCGACGAGCGGCGCCGTGCAGGCGATCCTCGTCACCGTCGGCATCCTGACCGGGATCGCCTCGCTCTTCGCCATGGGCGGCCTGAACATGGTGGCGCCCGGCCAGGCCCGCGTGGTCCAGCTCTTCGGCCGCTACCGGGGCACGATCCGCGAGGACGGGCTGCGCTGGGTCAACCCGCTCACCTCGCGCACCAAGATCTCCACGCGGGTACGCAACCACGAGACGGCCGTCCTCAAGGTCAACGACGCCTACGGCAACCCGATCGAGCTGGCCGCGGTCGTCGTCTGGAAGGTCGAGGACACCGCGCAGGCCACCTTCGAGGTCGACGACTTCCTGGAGTTCGTCTCCACGCAGACCGAGGCGGCCGTGCGGCACATCGCCATCGAGTACCCCTACGACGCGCACGACGAGGGCGGGCTCTCGCTGCGCGGCAACGCCGAGGAGATCACCGAGAAGCTCGCCGTCGAGCTGCACGCGCGGGTCGAGGCCGCGGGCGTGCAGATCATCGAGTCCCGCTTCACGCACCTCGCCTACGCGCCCGAGATCGCCTCGGCGATGCTCCAGCGCCAGCAGGCCGGCGCCGTGGTCGCCGCCCGCCGGCTCATCGTCGACGGCGCGGTGGGGATGGTCGAGGACGCCATCGCCCGGATCAGCGAGCAGGACTTCGTGGCGCTCGACGAGGAGCGCAAGGCCGCGATGGTCAGCAACCTGCTGGTCGTGCTCTGCGGGGACCGCGCCGCGCAGCCGGTCGTCAACACGGGGACGCTCTACCAGTGACCCCGCCACCGCCTCCGGCGCGTAAACAGGTGCTGCTGCGGTTGGATCCCGCCGTGTACGAGGCGCTCGCGCGGTGGGCCGGGGACGAGTTGCGCTCCGCGAACGCGCAGATCGAGTTCGTGTTGCGGCGGGCTCTGGCCGAGGCAGGGCGGCTTCCCAGGTCGGCGGGTCCGCTGCCGCGGCGGGGTCGGCCGCCGACGAGCTCGGGTGACGAGGGTCCGCCGGCGGCCGACCGCTGAGTGGGGCTGGCCCCACCCGGGCCGGTATACACACCGGGTATACACACCGTGTACAGTCCCACCCATGTCCATCGGTCACACCCTCCTGGGGCTTCTGGAGTCCGGTCCGCGCCACGGCTACGACCTCAAACGCACATTCGACGAGACGTTCGGGCACGACAAGCCGCTGCACTACGGGCAGGTCTACTCGACCATGTCCCGCCTGCTGAAGAACGGCCTCGTCGAGGTCGACGGGCTCGAACCCGGCGGCGGCCCCGAGCGCAAGCGGTACGCGATCACCGAGGCCGGCGTCACGGACGTACAGCGGTGGCTCGCCACGCCGGAGAAGCCGGAGCCGTACCTCCAGTCGACGCTCTACACCAAGGTCGTCCTCGCCCTGCTCACCGAGCGGAACGCGGCCGGGATCCTCGACAGCCAGCGCGCCGAGCACCTGCGTCTGATGCGCATCCTCACGGACCGCAAGCGCAAGGGCGACCTCGCCGACCAGCTGATCTGCGACCACGCCCTCTTCCACCTGGAAGCCGACCTGCGCTGGCTGGAACTGACCGCCGCGCGTCTCGACAAGCTCGCCGCGGAGGTGCGCCCTTCATGACTCCCGCCGGATCCCTGCTCACCGCCCACGACCTGCACAAGGCGTACGGGCCCACGCCCGCCCTGGACGGCGCCTCGTTCACCATCCACCCCGGCGAGATCGTCGCCGTCATGGGCCCCTCGGGCTCGGGCAAGTCGACGCTGCTGCACTGCCTCGCCGGCATCGTCACCCCGGACTCCGGTTCGATCAGCTACGACGGCCGCGACCTGACGGCCCTGTCGGACGCCGAGCGCAGCGCCCTGCGCCGCACCGAGTTCGGCTTCGTCTTCCAGTTCGGCCAGCTGGTCCCCGAGCTGACCTGCGTCGAGAACGTGGCGCTGCCGCTGCGGCTGACCGGCGTCAAGCGCAAGGAGGCCGCGCGCCGGGCGACGACCTGGCTGGAGCGCCTGGAGGTCGACGGCATCGCCGGCCAGCGGCCCGGCGAGATCTCCGGCGGGCAGGGCCAGCGCGTCGCGGTGGCCCGCTCCCTGGTCACGAACCCGCGCGTGCTCTTCGCCGACGAGCCGACCGGCGCCCTGGACTCGCTCAACGGCGAGCGCGTCATGGAGCTGCTCACGGACGCGGCCCGCGGCTCGAACACCGCCGTCGTCCTGGTCACGCACGAGACGCGGGTCGCCGCGTACTCGGACCGCGAGATCGTCGTACGGGACGGCAAGTCACGGGACATGGAGTTCGCCGGATGACCCTCCTCGACGACCGCAAGAGCGCCGCGGCCGCTCCTTCGCCCGCAGGCCCGCCCGGCCGTGGCGGCTGGCTGCGCGACCTCGGGCTCGGCATCCGCTTCGCCGCGTCGGGCGGCCGTGAGGGCTGGATCCGTACGCTGCTGACCGCGCTCGGCGTCGGCCTCGGGGTGGCCCTGCTGCTCGGGGCGGCGTCCGTGCCGACGCTGATGCACCAGCGGGACGTGCGCGCCGACGCGCGCCAGCTGGGCGTCGGGCGGGACGGGCAGCTCGAGCGCGGTGAGCGCACCATGCTGGTGCAGGACGCGTCGTCCACCTTCCGGTCCAGTTCGGTGGGCGGGTACCTGGTGCGGCCCGAGGGCGCGCACGCGCCGCTGCCGCCCGGCGTCGACCGGCTGCCCGGAGCCGGCGAGATGGTGGTCTCGCCCGCTCTGCGGACGGCGCTGGACGACCCCGGCAACAAGCTGCTCAAGGAGCGCTACCCCTACCGCGTCATCGGCACGATCCACGAGCCGGGCCTCAGCGACCCCTTCGAGCAGTACCTGTACATCGGCGACGACCGTCTGGACGCCGGCCGGGGTGCCTCCCGCATCGACCACTTCGGGATGACGTACCCGAGCCAGCCGCTCGACCCGATACTCATCGTCTTCATCGTCCTCGCGTGCGTCGTGCTGCTCGTGCCGGTCGCCATCTTCATCGCGACGGCCGTCCGGTTCGGCGGCGAACGGCGTGACCGGCGGCTGGCCGCGCTCCGCCTCGTCGGGGCGGACGTGCGGATGACGCGCCGGACGGCGGCGGGCGAGGCGCTGTTCGGCACGCTGCTCGGCCTCGTGTGCGGCGGGCTCCTCTTCCTGGCCGCGCGGCAGGTGCTGGGCATGGTGAGCCTCTGGCGGCTCTCGACGTTCCCGCAGGACGTGACGCCGGTGCCCGCGCTCGCCGTCCTGATCCTGCTGGCGGTCCCGCTCGCCGCGGTCGCCGTGACGGTCCTCGCGCTGCGCTCGGTGACGATCGAGCCGCTGGGCGTCGTCCGCAGCGGCCGCACCCGGGGCCGGCGGCTGGCCTGGCGGCTGCCCGTGCCGGTCTTCGGCGCGCTGCTCCTGCTCGTGTCGGGGTCGGGGCAGACCGGGAGCACGCTCGGCATCATCCGGATCTCGACGGGCATCACGCTGATGCTGCTCGGTCTGGTGCTGGTGATGCCCTGGGTGGTGGAAGCGGTCGTGAACCGGCTGCGCGGCGGTTCGGTGCCGTGGCAACTGGCGGTGCGCAGGCTCCAGCTGACCAGCAACGGCGCGAGCCGGGCGGTCGCCGGCATCACCATCGCCGTGGCGGGCGGCATCGCCCTGCAGATGTTCACCGTCGGCATCAACGACGACTTCACCGAGACGACCGGGCAGGACCCGAAGCGGGCCCAGATCGGCGTGAACACCAGTGTGGGCGACGGAGAACTGGCCGCGCGGATGGTGCGGGACTTCCGGGCCACCAAGGGGGTCCGGTCGGTCATCGGCACCGTGGGCACCTGGGCCAACCCCTCGGGTCCCAAGCCGCACGACGACGACACCGACGCCCACACCGTGTCGGTCTCCGTCGGCGCCTGCTCCAGCCTGCGGGAGCTGGCGAAGCTGCCGTCCTGCCAGGACGGCGACACCTTCCGGGTCAAGGGGTCCGCGTACCCCGAGGACGACCGGGAGCTGGCCCGCACCGCCAGGCCCGGCGCCCGTCTCGTCCTCGGCGACGAGCCGTCCGACCGGTGGACGCTGCCCGCGGACGCCCGTCTGGTGGAGTCCCGGCGCGACCCGGCGGGCAACCGCTTCGGCGGCATCCTGGCCACCCCGGCCGCCCTGGACGTCCGGACGGTGAAGAACGCCTCGACCTCCGCGCAGATCCAGGTGGACCCCACGGTCACGGACGCGGCCGAGTACGTGCGCAACACCGCGTTCCGGCTCGACCCCGGCATGCGGGTGTGGACCTTCCAGGCGACGGCGCGCGACGAGGAGTACGCGAGCATCCGCCGGGCGCTGTTCAGCGCGGCCGCCGTGACGATGGCGCTGATCGCGGCGTCCATGCTGGTCTCGCAGATCGAGCAGCTGCGGGACCGCAAGCGCCTGTTGTCGGTCCTGGTCGCCTACGGCACGCGCCGCTCGACGCTCGCCTGGTCGGTGCTGTGGCAGACGGCGATCCCGGTCGTCCTCGGGATGGCGGTCGCGGTCGGCGGCGGCCTGGTCCTCGGGTGGCTGATGCTGCGTCTGGTCGGCAAGCCGGTCACGGACTGGCTGCTGTTCCTGCCGCTGGCCGGCGTGGGCGCGGCGGCGATCGCGGCCGTGACCCTGCTGAGCCTGCCGCCGCTGTGGCGCCTGATGCGGGCGGACGGTTTGCGGACCGAGTAAGCGCCCAGCGTCGGTGCGAACGTCACGGGCGCTGCCCCGCGGCCCTCGTCCCGGCGTCGGTGCGAAGGTCACGGGGCTCCGCCCCGGGCCCCGCTCCACAATCGCCGGAGGGGCTTGATCTGGGCCGCCGGAGGGGCTTATCCGGAGGTTCCGGAGGGGCTTATCTTGACCGGCAGACCCCGCAGCGCCATCCGCAGAGCCCCGGCCAGCTCCTCGTACTCCGCCGCCCGCGCGGCACCCGTCCGCATGGCGAGCGCGACCCGCCGCGTGGGCGCGGGCTCGGCGAAGTACCCGGTCAGCAGCTGGCTGCTGCGGCTGGTCTCGACCGCGACGGCCGTGCGGGGCAGCAGCGTCACCCCGAGGCCGCCGGCCACGAGCTGGACGAGCGTGGCGAGGCCGGCGGCGGTCGTGGTGACCGGCGCGTCGCCGCGGCCCGCCTCCCGGCAGATGTCCAGCGCCTGGTCGCGCAGGCAGTGCCCCTCGTCGAGGAGCAGCAGATTCAGCTCGCGCAGCGCCTCGCGCGGGATTCCCTCGCGCCCGCCGAGCCAGTGATCCAGCGGTGTGACGAGCACGAAGTCCTCGTCGAAGAGCGGGAGTTCGGTGACGCCCGGCACGCCGAGCGGCACGGCGAGCAGCAGCAGGTCGAGCCGCCCGGCCGTCAGCCCCTCGATGAGCGAGGCGGTCTGCTCCTCGTGCACCTGGAGATCCAGCTCCGGGTACGCCTCGTGGACCAGGCGCAGCACGGTCGGCAGCAGATACGGCGCGACGGTGGGGATCACCCCGAGCCGCAGGGCGCCGGTGAACGGCGCCCGCACCGCCTCGGCCTCCTCCAGGAGCGCGCCGACCTCGTCGAGCACCGCCCGGGCCCGCACCGCGATCCGCTCACCGGCCGGCGAGAGCAGTACCTTGCGCGTCGTACGCTCGACAAGGGCCACCCCGAGCGTCTCCTCCAGCGCGGAGACCGCGCCGGACAGGGCGGGCTGGCTCATCCCGATCGCGGCCGCCGCGTCCCGGAAGTGCAGGTGCTCCGCGACCGCGGCGAACGCCCGCAGCTGCGCCAGGCTGGGCTGCCGCTTGCGCCCGCCCGCCGGCTTTCCGTTCTGTACGGCCACTGATAGCCACCTCCGATCAACACGACCGAGTCTAGCTATTTCCGTAATCAATGCACTCTGTGCCACGATCTGAAGCAGTCCAACCCATGGAAACATCCTCAAAAGGGATGTTTCTCGCTGCAAGGAGTGCGTGTGCTCACTGTCGGTGACAAGTTCCCCGAGTTCGACCTGACCGCCTGTGTCTCCCTGGAGAAGGGCGCGGAGTTCGAGCAGATCAACCACAAGACCTACGAGGGCAAGTGGAAGATCGTCTTCGCGTGGCCCAAGGACTTCACCTTCGTGTGCCCCACCGAGATCGCCGCCTTCGGCAAGCTGAACGAGGAGTTCGCCGACCGCGACGCGCAGGTCCTCGGCTTCTCCGGTGACTCCGAGTTCGTGCACCACGCCTGGCGCAAGGACCACCCGGACCTGACCGACCTGCCCTTCCCGATGCTGGCCGATTCCAAGCACGAGCTCATGCGCGACCTCGGCATCGAGGGCGAGGACGGCTTCGCCCAGCGCGCCGTCTTCATCGTCGACCAGAACAACGAGATCCAGTTCACGATGGTGACCGCCGGTTCCGTGGGCCGTAACCCCAAGGAGGTCCTGCGGGTCCTCGACGCGCTCCAGACGGACGAGCTCTGCCCGTGCAACTGGAGCAAGGGCGACGAGACCCTCGACCCGGTCGCGCTGCTCTCGGGCGAGTGACGGAAGGGACAGGGGTACTGACATGGCTCTCGACGAACTGAAGTCCGCCATACCGGACTACGCCAAGGACCTGAAGCTCAACCTGGGCTCGGTCATCGGCAACTCGGACCTCCCGCCGCAGCAGCTGTGGGGCACGGTCCTGGCCTGCGCCATCGCCGCCCGCTCCCCGCGCGTCCTGCGCGAGCTGGAGCCCGAGGCGAAGGCGAACCTGTCGCCGGAGGCGTACACGGCCGCCAAGTCGGCCGCCGCCATCATGTCGATGAACAACGTCTTCTACCGCACGCGTCACCTGCTCTCGGACTCCGAGTACGGGACGATGCGCGCGGGCCTGCGGATGAACGTCATCGGCAACCCCGGCGTCGACAAGGTCGACTTCGAGCTGTGGTCGTTCGCGGTCTCCGCGATCAACGGCTGCGGGATGTGCCTGGACTCGCACGAGCAGGTGCTGCGCAAGGCGGATGTCTCGCGTGAGGTCGTGCAGGAGGCGTTCAAGATCGCGTCGGTTCTTCAGGCCGTCGCGGTGACCCTGGACGCGGAGGCTGCGCTCGCGTAGTGCGGCTGTGCGGTACGAGTGCGGGGCCGGATCGATATCCGGCCCCGCACTCGTGTTCCCGTCACGGGGCTCCGCCCCGGGCCCCGCTCCAGGGGCTTGGTTCTGGGACTCGCTCCTCAGTCGTCGGAGGGGCTTGAGTTGGCGCCGGACGCGCTCGGCTTGGCGTCGGGGCTTGATTTGTCCGGTTCCGGGGGGTCCACCGGAGCCAGTTCCACCGCTGTCGCTCCGTGCGGTGCGGGCAGCTGTTTCATCGCCGATTCCTGGGACCACGAGCGCAGATAGACGACCACCGTGTTCGTCACCGCCACCAGCGGCACCGCCACCACCGCGCCGCCGATCCCGGAGACCATCCCGCCGGCCGCCACGGACAGGACCACGGCCAGCGGGTGCACCCGCACCGCGCGGCCGAGGATGAACGGCTGGAGGATGTGGCCCTCGATCTGCTGCACGGCGAGGACGACCACGAGCACCATCACCGCGGTGAACACGCCCTGGGTCACCAGCGCCACGACCACCGCGAGCGCGCCGGAGACGACGGCGCCCACCAGCGGGACGAACGCGAACAGGAAGATGAAGACGGCGAGCGGCACCGCCATCGGCACGCCCAGGAAGAAGATGCCGAGGCCGATGAAGATGGCGTCGATCAGCGCGACTATGACCGTGCCCCGGACGTACGCCGTCAGCGTGCGCCAGGCCCGCGGCCCCGCCCCGGCGATCCCGGGCCGCGCCTGCGCCGGGAACAGCTTGAGCGTCCACTCCCAGATCCGCTTGCCGTCGTAGAGCAGGAACAGCGTCGAGAACATCGCGAGCAGGATGCCGGTCATCGCCTCGACGATGACGGTGACGCCCTCCAGGCCCGCCGAGGTTATCTCGTCGGTGTTCGCGCCGATCGCGTCCCGCAGCGACTTGGCGATGTCGTTGATCTGGTCCTCGGTCACATGGAACGGACTGTTCAGCAGCCACTTGCGCAGCTCGTCGATGCCGTCCTGGACCTGGCTGGAGAGGTTGTCGATGTTCTCCTGGACCTGCCAGACCACGAACCAGCCGACCAGCCCCATGATGACGAAGCCGAGGATCGCGGTGAGCGCGGTGGCCAGTCCCCTGGGCACGCCGCGGCGGCGCAGCCGGGCCACCGTCGGCTGGAGCAGCGCGGTGATGAGCAGTGCCGCGACGAACGCGAACACCACCAGCTGCACCGAGGCGATGACCTTCATCAGGATCCAGACGGTGCCGGCCAGCACCAGCAGCCGCCAGGCGGCCTCCGCCGCGACCCGCAGCCCCCAGGGCACGGCCACGGCCGGTTCGGGACGGGCCGACACGGCGGGCGCGTACGCGGGCGGCGGCGGCACCTGCTCGTGCGCCGCCTCCTCGGTGGCTGTCTTCTCGCTCACCGCTCGCTCCGCCTCGGCCCGGCGCTCGTCAAGGCGCTCGCCCACTCTGCTGATTCCCGCACCGACTCTGCCGAGCCAGCCTGGCACACGCTCCATGATCCGTTCCTTCCCCCGCGCGCTTCCCCCACTCCCCCGGGCCCGCCGGAAGACGACGGTACAACGGGGGACGGCGAAAGCCCCTCTCCGTCGCACGGGGAGGGGCTTCGCCAGGATGAGCGGCGGGCTGCTCAGTACCAGTGGTTGGCCTGCCAGAAGGACCAGGCCTCGCACGGGCTGCCGTAGCGCCCGTTCATGTAGTTCAGGCCCCACTTGATCTGCGTGGCCGGGTTGGTCTGCCAGTCGGCGCCCGCCGAGGAGTACTTGGAGGCGGGCAGTGCCTGGAAGAGACCGTACGCGCCGGACGAGGCGTTGGAGGCGCGGTAGTTCCAGCTGGACTCGTGGTTCACGATGTTGCTGAAGCACTGGAACTGGCCGGCCGGCACCATCTGCCGTGCCATCGCCTGGATCTGGCCGGTGGAGTAGGACGACTGGACCGAGAAGGCGGACGCGTCACGGGTGGCCGAGCGGCTGGCGACCTTCTTGGCCTCCGCGCGCTCCTTCGCCTCCTTCTCCGCCTTCTCCTTGGCGGCCTGCGCGTCCTTCTGCTTGGCGATGGCGTCCTCGGCGGCCTGCTTGCGGGCCGTCTCCTCCGCCGTCTTCTGCGCCGCGTTGTCGGCCGCGATGGCCTGCGTCTGCGCCTGCTGAGTCAGGGACGCGGTCTGCACCTGCGCCTGCTGACCCGCCGGGATGTCCGCGAGGAGGGTCGCGTCGCCGGCCGTGGCCTCAGCCGCCTCGTTCGAGGGCTGAGCGGTGCTGCCCGAGGCAACACCCACGACGGCGCCTACGGTGGTGACCGCGGTGGCCGAAGCCACTGCGAATCCCCGGACCGAGATCCGGCTCACACGGTTTCCTTCCAGCATCGCCCGCTGGAGTGTGACCCTCGCGGACGCAATCGTGCCCCCGACACTGGCCTCCCAACTGACGGGTCACGGGAGGCACGGGCCCGGTGGGCAACTCCCGCTCGGGGAGCGCCGCGTGGTGCTCGGGCGGCATACGACGTTCGCTATGAAGTTCGGGTGCAGCCGCGGCTGCGGTGGCTCTGTACCGCTGGGGGTACGCATGTGTCGTATGCGGGGCCTGACGGAACCGAGACTCTGCCGTATGCGGATGCCGCAAGGCAATTCTGTGCCGGGTGTGAAAGGTCACACCCCGTTTGCTCCACAGGAATTTCGGAAATGCGGGCGCACCAAGGCGCCGCCCGGATAAGCTCTCTGGCTTCTCCGGACGGCGCCAAGTGGGGCCAACTGCCCTAGATCTGGCCGTCCTCCAGCATTTCGGTCACCAGCGCCGCGATCTGCGAGCGCTCCGAGCGGGTGAGGGTGACGTGCGCGAAGAGCGGATGTCCCTTCAGCTTCTCGACGACCGCGACGACACCGTCGTAGCGGCCGACCCGGAGGTTGTCGCGCTGGGCGACGTCATGGGTGAGGACCACCCGCGAGTTCGCCCCGATCCGGGAGAGCACGGTCAACAGGACGTTGCGCTCCAGGGACTGGGCCTCGTCCACGATCACGAACGCGTCGTGCAGCGAGCGGCCGCGGATGTGGGTGAGCGGCAGCACCTCCAGCATGCCGCGGGAGGTGACCTCCTCGATGACCTCGCGCGAGGTGACCGCCGAGAGGGTGTCGAAGACGGCCTGCGCCCACGGCCCCATCTTCTCGGCCTCGGAGCCCGGCAGATAGCCGAGTTCCTGCCCGCCGACCGCGTACAGCGGCCGGAAGACCATCACCTTCTTGTGCTGGCGCCGCTCGAGGACGGCCTCCAGACCCGCGCAGAGGGCGAGGGCGGACTTTCCGGTGCCCGCCCGGCCGCCCATGGAGACGATGCCGATGTCCGGGTCGAGGAGCAGATCGAGCGCGATCCGCTGCTCGGCGCTGCGCCCCTTGAGGCCGAACGCCTCCCGGTCGCCGCGCACCAGGCGGACGTTGCCCTCCGGCGTGACCCGGCCGAGGGCCTTGCCGCGCTCGGAGTGGATCGTGAGCCCGGTGTGCACGGGAAGGCCGGCGGCCTCGGGGACGTAGAGCGTGTCCTCCTCGAAGAGCAGGTCGACCTGTTCCGCGGGCAGGGTCAGGTCGGACATCCCGGTGAAGCCGGAGTCCGTGATGGCGAGTTCGGCGCGGTACTCCTCGGCGAGGAGACCGACCGAGGACGCCTTGATCCTGAGCGGCAGATCCTTCGACACGACCGTGACGTCGAACCCCTCGGCCTGCAGGTTGCGGGCGACCGCGAGGATGCGGGAGTCGTTGTCCCCGAGGCGGTAGCCCGAGGGCAGGACGCTGGGGTCGGAGTGGTTGAGCTCGACGCGGAGCGTGCCGCCCAGGTCCCCGGTGGGGATCGGGGCGTCGAGCCGCCCGAAGCGGATGCGGTAGTCGTCCAGCAGGCGCAGCGCCTGCCGGGCGAAGTACCCCAGCTCCGGATGGTGCCGTTTGGCCTCCAACTCCGTGACCACGACGACAGGAAGGACCACTTCGTGTTCGTCGAACCGGGTCATGGCGTTCGGATCGGCCAGCAGGACGCTGGTGTCGAGAACATAGGTGCGCCGGTCTGGCTTGTGGCGCTTGTTGCTGGTCACCACGGAAGGACGTACCCCCTCGGAAGAGGTCGGGGAGCGACGGAGGGAATGCAGGGCCGGAAGGGCGGGCATGAACTGCCGGTCGTCGACCCCCGCGCGCGGGCCGAGAGCCGGCCCTCCAAGTCGACGCCCGTACCGGACTGCGTACGGTCCACCTGGTGCAAAGGGCCTCCCGGGCGGACGGCCCCGTGCCGTCCGCTGAGAACCGGCGTCCGTGGTTCGGACACCGACCTGGAAGGTCTATTCCCTCGAACACGCGCGGCCATGCCACGGCACACGGCGGCGCGTACGTTAACTCCTGATGACCCCTTCGGACTCCGGGTCCGCGGTGCGGCGGGTCAGCCGCCGAAGCGGCGGTGCCGGGCGGCGTAGTCGCGCATCGCCCGCAGGAAGTCGACCTTGCGGAAGGCGGGCCAGAAGACGTCGCAGAAGTAGTACTCCGAGTGCGCCGTCTGCCACAGCATGAACCCGGACAGGCGCTGCTCGCCGCTGGTGCGGATGACGAGGTCGGGGTCGGGCTGGGCGCTGGTGTAGAGGTGCTTGCCGATCAGGTCGATGGTGACGTCGTCGGCGACCTGCTCCAGGGTGGTGCCCTTGTCGGCGGCGTCCAGGAGCATCGAGCGGACGGCGTCGGCGATCTCCTGGCGGCCGCCGTAGCCGATCGCGACGTTGACCAGTATCCCGGGCCGGTCGGCGGTGGCCTCCTCGGCCTCCTTGAGCGCCGTCCGCATGCCGGAGGGGAGGATGTCGGCGGCGCCGACGTGGTGCACGCGCCAGCGGCCGTCGGTGGCCAGGGAGCGCACGACGCCCTCGATGATGGCGAGCAGCGGGACCAGTTCCTCCTGGGGCCGGTCGAAGTTGTCCGTCGACAGCAGCCACAGGGTGACGACCTCGACGTCCGTCTCACTGCACCAGCCGAGGAACTCCTCGATCTTGACGGCGCCCGCCTGGTGGCCCTGGGCGGCGGTGGAGCCGGCGGCCTTCGCCCAGCGCCGGTTGCCATCCATGATGACCCCGATGTGCTTGGGCACCTGGGCGTGGTCCAGGTGGCCCTCCACCCGGCGTGCGTACAGCCCGACCAGCAGGCCGCGCAGCCTGTCGCGCAGGTTCACGGTGTTCTCAGCCTCTCCGTGCCGACGGCGGTCCCCGAAGGCGAAAGCCTACCTCTGTGTCCGTGCCCCTTCCGCCGCGCCCGGGTCGCCTGCGGGCACCCTGCGTCAGGTACTCACTAGGGGAGTTCAGCCGACTGACGTAGTTTCGTCTCCATGAACGACACCTCTCCCTATGCCGCCGCCGGCGACCGGTACGCGTCCATGGAGTACCGGCGTACGGGCCGCAGCGGTCTGAAGCTGCCCGCGATCTCGCTGGGCCTGTGGCACAACTTCGGCGACGACCGCACGCTCGACTCGCAGCGCGCGATCCTGCGCCGCGCCTTCGATCTGGGCGTCACCCACTTCGACCTGGCCAACAACTACGGGCCGCCGGCCGGCTCCGCCGAGCTGAACTTCGGCAAGATGTTCGCCCAGGACTTCGCCCCGTACCGGGACGAGCTGGTCATCTCGACCAAGGCGGGCTACCTCATGCACCCCGGCCCGTACGGCGAGTGGGGCAGCCGCAAGTACCTGCTCTCCTCGCTCGACGCGTCGCTGAAGCGGATGGGCCTCGACTACGTCGACATCTTCTACTCGCACCGCTTCGACCCGGACACCCCGCTCGAGGAGACGATGGGCGCGCTCGCCTCCGCGGTACAGCAGGGCAAGGCGCTGTACGTCGGCGTCTCCTCCTACACCAGCGAGCAGACGGCCGAGGCCGCGCGGCTGCTCAAGGAGATGGGCGTGCCGGCCCTGATCCACCAGCCGTCCTACTCGATGATCAACCGCTGGACCGAGGACGACCGGCTGCTCGACACCCTGGAGGCGGCCGGGATGGGCTGCATCTCCTTCGTGCCGCTCGCGCAGGGCCTGCTCACCGGCAAGTACCTGACGGGCATCCCGGAGGGGTCGCGGGCCACGCAGGGCAAGTCGCTCGACCCGGATCTGCTCAGCGACGAGGTCGTGCGGCGGCTCAACGGCCTGAACGACATCGCGCAGCGCCGCGGCCAGTCCCTCGCGCAGCTCGCGCTCGCCTGGGTGCTGCGGGACGAGCGGATGACGTCGGCGCTGATCGGCGCCTCCAGCGTCAAGCAGCTGGAGGAGAACGTGGCGGCGCTCGCGGGGCCGAAGCTGACGGACGAGGAGCTGACCGAAATCGACTCGTTCGCCGTCTCCACCCCCGGCACCAACATCTGGGCCGGCCGGAGCTGATCCGGGCAGAAAAAAACGGGCCGGTCCGTGGGGGGGGGGATACGGACCGGCCCGAGGGGGGGTTTCCACCATAACCCTTCGTAAGTGAAGTCGCGCGCATCGGCGTGCCCCCACTACTCTCCGCAGTCGCCCGGCTGCGGCCCGCGGGGCGTTTCCGGCCGCCGCGCTCGGGGCTCAGGCGCCTCTGTGGCACCGCGGCCACCGTCGTCACGGGCGGTCGCCGTGGGTCCGGCGTCCCTCTCCCGTGTCAGGCGCGTGGTTGACGTGCGCCGGGGCGGCGGCGTCCGCGGCCGCGGATATGGCGCATTCCCGGCCGCGCTGCGGGCCGGACGCGGGACGGCGCGGCCGGCACGACGGCAGGCGGTACCGCGCGGCCCCCTCCACCGCGCGGTCCCGCCGCGCAGCTTTGCTCACGCGAATTGCCGTTGGTATGAACTTACGTGAGGCGGACGTGCGGATCGAGTGTGCGCCGGTAACGATGCGGAATCGGTTGCCCCGCCCTCGCCGACGCGCTACGCGGGCCGTTTGCGGGCCTCGATCAGGTGCCGGGTGCTGTGGGCGACGAAGGGGCCCTCCCGCTCGATCCGCTCGTGCAGGGCGAGGAGTTGGGGCCGGTAGGCCTCGGCCGTGAAGCCCGGGACCATCCAGACGACCTTGCGCAGGAAGTGGACGACGGCCCCGATGTCGTAGAACTCCATACGCAGCCGCTCCGCGCGCAGGTCGATGACCTCCAGGCCCGCGGCCCGCGCCTGCGCCGCCTCCGTGTGCGGGTCCCGGGCCCGGCGGACCTCCGGCGGCTGCGGGCCGAGGAAGTACTCGACGACCTCGAACACGCTGCTGGGGCCGACGTGCTGGGCGAAGTACGTGCCGCCGGGGCGCAGCACACGGGCGATCTCGGCGAACGGGGCCCTGACCGGGTGGCGGCTGGTGACCAGGTCGAAGGCGGCGCCGGCGAAGGGCAGCGGGGCGTCCTCGGGGGAGGCGACGACGACCACGCCGCGGGGGGCGAGCCGCCGCGTCGCCTTCTCCACGTTCGGCGGCCACCCCTCGGTCGCGGCGGTCAGCCCCGGCAGCACGGGCGCCTGGGCCAGGACCTCGCCGCCGCCGGTCTGCAGGTCGAGGGCGGCCCCGGCGCCGGCCAGCCGCTCCGCCATGGCCCGGGCGTACCCCCATGACGGGCGCTCCTCGGTGGCCCGCCCCGCGAACCAGGAGAAGTCCCAGCCCTCGGTGGGCGCGGCGACGGCCTGCGCGACCAGCTCGTCGAAGGGGCGGCGGTGCGGTGTCTGCGCGTCCTCGCTCATGCCCCCATGATCCCGGAGCACGGAGTCTTCTTCATCTCCATTTGTCCGGGGCACCGTTGACCGGCGTGGTGGGGATGGCACCAGGGGCGGTACGGGGGCAGCCCCTCTTCCGGGGGGCCCGGTGAACGCACGTACCCTTGGCGGACCCCCGCACCCGTCAGAACCGCGGCCCCCCACGTACCGTCCCCGTACCCGCGGGCCCGTCCGTCCCACCGCAGAGATGCGAGCACATGTCCGTACGTTCCGCGATAGCGACCTGGCTGACCCGCCTCTACTTCTCCCGGCTACGGAGGAAGGGGACCGGCCTCGATCTGTCCGTGCTGGCGAAACTGCCCGACGGAGCGCTGCTGCCGCTGCGCCGCGAGGGGCTCGACCCGGTCCCCGAGATCGGTGCGCTGCGCGAGCGCGAACCCGTCAGCAGACTGCCGATCCCCGGCATGACGGTGTGGCTCGTCTCCGGCTACGACGAGGCGAAGGAGGTCCTGGGCGACGCCAAGGCGTTCAGCAACGACTTCCGGCACCTGGTCGGGGTGGGCGGCGCGGGCGCCGACCAGAACCCGGGCGGCCTCGGCTTCTGCGATCCGCCGGACCACACGCGGCTGCGCCGGCTGCTCACCCCCGAGTTCACGATGCGCCGCCTCGCCCGGCTGACCCCGCGCATCCACGCCATCGTCGAGGAGCAGCTGCGCCACCTGGAGAAGGCGGCGCAGGAGTCGCCGGACGGGTCGGTCGACTTCGTCGAGCACTTCGCGATGCCGGTACCGGCCCTGGTGATATGCGAGTTGCTCGGTGTCCCCTACGAGGAGCGCGACGCCTTCCAGCGGTTCTCGGTCGCCCGGTTCGACGTGCTGGGCGGGGCGGGCGCCTCGTTCGGCGCGGTCTCGCAGTCCCTGGACTACCTGCGCGGGGTCGTCGCCGCGCAGCGCCGCGATCCCGGCGAGGGCCTGCTCGGCATGCTGGTGCGCGAGCACGGCGAGGCCATCACGGACGAGGAGTTGACGGGGCTCGCCGACGGCGTGCTGACCGGCGGTCTGGAGACCACCGCCAGCATGATCGCCCTCGGCACGCTGATCATGCTCCAGGACCGGGCCCACTTCGACGCGTTGCGCGACGCCGCGGACCCGGCGGCGGTCGCGGCGCCCTTCGTCGACGAACTCCTGCGCCATCTCACCGTCGTCCAGACCGCGTTCCCGCGCTTCGCCCGCGAGGACACGACGGTCGGCGGGGTCCCCGTCCGCGGCGGCGACATCGTCATCGTCTCGCTGAGCGCGGCCGACCGCGATCCGCGCCTGGGCGGGGCCGGCGACGACATGGACGCCTTCCTGCCCGCGCGCCCGCCGGCCGCCTCGCACCTCGCGTTCGGCTACGGCATCCACCGCTGCATCGGGGCGGAGCTCGGCAAGATGGAGTTGCGGGCGGCCTTCCCGCAACTGGTGCGCGGCTTCCCCGGCCTGCGCCTCGCGGTGCCGGCCGCGGAGCTGGAGTTCCGCAAACTGTCGATCGTCTACGGGGTGGACGCGCTGCCGGTCTACCTGGGCGGCCCGGACGCCTGACGCGTCTCGCGGCGCAGACCGATGAGTTCGGCTACGGCGTCCAGCCAGCGGGCGGTGAGCGTCTCGCCGTCCGGGTCCGCGCCGGTGGCCTGCGCCGCCGTCTCCAGCCAGCCGCGCAGCACCGCGGCCGCGGCCGGGGCGGGCAGCGGCTCGGGGAGAGCGGCGGCGTAGCGGACGCCGCCGGCCCGCACGGTCTTGGCGACGAAGGAGAGCGAGCGCGGCAGGACGCCGAGCCGGTCCAGGGTGATGGCCGCGGCGATGGCGCCGTCGCCGGACAGCGCCGGGCGGAAGGCCGCGCGGGTCTCGGGGTTGAGGCCGTACCTCAGCAGCGCGGCGACGTCGGTCGCCGCCAGGAGCTGGTCGTCGGTGCGGGGGGCGGGCGTGGCGGGGGGCATGGGGACCTCGGTTCCGGTCAGCGGACCGTGACGCTGAACACGTAGAAGGCGGCCCGGGCGCCCGGGGCACCGGCGGCCGTGGGGTACGGGGAGAGGGACGCGGAGGGCGCCGGGGACGGCGCGGCGGTGGGATCGGACGTGCCGGCCGTCGTCGTCGGGGTGGGCGTGGGGTACGGGGTGCCCTCGGTGGGCCCGTGGCAGGTGCTCGTCGGGCAGTACAGGAGCCGTACCGTCGTGCGGCCCTTGGCGCGGGCCGTGAAGTCGAAGGACTGGGTGCCGTCGGCGCCGCCGTCCAGGGGGCTGCCGTCGGTGTCGCGGCGCTCCCCGCGGTACTTCAGGACGCTCGTGTCCGGGGCGGGATCCATCAGGTACCAGGCCTGGTTGAAGGACGGGTTGGCCGGGACGGTGAGGGAGAACGCCTCCCCCGCCGTGACCTTCACGTCCCGGTCCTCGGGGCCGAAGGCGGTGCCGCCGCCGGAGTCGCCGCAGGCGGTGAGCGCGAGGCCGAGCAGGGCGGCGAGCGCCGCGGCGCGCAGGGTCGGCTTCAAGGGCTTGAAGGGCTTCATGGGGATCATCGGGATCAGTCCTCGGGTACGTGGACGGCATAGGCGTCGGGCAGGTCGTTGTCGCTGGCCTTGGCCATGCCTCCGTTGACGAAGTCGTCCTCGCTGATCCAGGTGGTCGTGCCCCAGGGGTTGTAGACCTGGAGCATGTCGCCCTCCTGGCCGACGATCATCACCGCGTGCCCGGAACGGTCGCCGTCGTCATAGCCCTCGATGCCGACGGGGACCGGCTTGCCCTCGGCCACCGAGCGCTCGATGTCCGGCAGCACGTCGCGCCGGTCGTCGGCGCTCTTGACCTCCTTGAAGTCGTAGCCGCTGCCGGTGTGCGGGCTGATCTCCTTGTTCACGACCTCGGTCTTGCCGTCGTTGTCCATGCCGTCGGGGACGTCCGTCCAGAAGTGCGTGTGGTCGCCGTCGCCCTCCTCGTGCACCCGGTGCTGCTCGTCGACGAGCCGCTCGCGGAAGGCCGCCGCGTCGTTCTCCTGCCCGCTGGGGCCGCCGGTGAGTCCGAGGGCGTAGACCGGGTCGACCATGGCGCGGGCGGTGACGGTCGAGGACGCGACGCACGAGCCTTCCTGGCCGTCGCCGCCCTGGGTCCAGCCCTGTCCGGCGAAGTCCTGCCGGTCGGTGTTCTTGTTGGACCCGTCGGCGTTGCGTCCCTCGTCGTCCATGCTGTCGGTCTCGGTGGTGACCGGCGCCAGGTGCTCCTGGAGCCACATCGGGTCCTTGCCGTGGATCTTCCCGCCGAAGGTCTCCACGTCGTCCACGGAGTGCCCCGAGGCGAGGGCCTTCATCAGGTACGCCTTCTCCTGCGGGGAGGAGGCCTGCGCCAACAGCCGCTCCATGCGGGCCCGTTCGGCGGGCGAGAGGTTCTCCATGGCCTGCCCGGAGCGCTCCAGGTCGTTGGCGCTGAGGATCTCGTTCCACTCCGGGTCGCCGCTGACGTTGCTCGTGTCGGCGAGCGCGAGCCGGTCCACGGCGGAGAGTTCGTCGGTGTCCATCTTCCCGGCGCGGGCCTCGGCCGCGTACTTGTTGAGGTCGCGGGCCGCGGCCCGGGCCGCGTCGTCGGCGGCGACCGCGGCGTCGTACAGCTCGTCGACGCCGGTGGTGGCGAGCGCGCGGGCCTTCTTGCGCGCCGCCTCCTCCCCGTCGTCCTCGTGCCAGGTGTCGAAGAAGCCGTCCTTGTCGCCGAGCTGGCCGCGGGCGTCGCGCAGTTTGGTGCGGCCCGTGCCGTCCAGGGTCTGCGCGGCTTCGAGGGCGTCGGCGAGCGTGATGAGGGCGTTGCCGCCGCCGCGCAGGGCGTCGGCCATCTGTTCGGCGGCGCGGGTGGCGGCGTCCACGGCGGTGGCGGCGAGCACCGAGGTGTCCCCGACCCAGACGTTCGGCAGCCCCTTGCGGGAGACGGCGTCGGAGCGGTCGTGGACCTTCATGGCGTCGTCGGCCTGGCCGCGGTAGCGCTTGCCGAGCGACTCGATCGTGGCCGGGTCGCCCTCGGGCGCGGCGACGCCGAGCGCGTCGTCGATCGCGTCGATCAGGTCGTTCTTGCTGCCGGCGCCGGAGACGGAGCCGCGCAGCCCGTCGAGGCGCTTGCGGCGGTCGGTGGTGGATTCGGTCACGGTGGATCGGCCCCTCGGGGTGGTCGGCGACGGTGACGTCGCGGGTGCGTGGCGGGCGCCCGGGCGCCGGTCAGTAGTCGGTCAGGGCCGAGGGGCGGTCGCCCTGGACGGGGTTGGTGCCGATCGGGGCGGTGCCCAGGGCGGCGGGCCGGTCCGCGCGGACCGGCCCGGTGCCGACCGCGGCGCCGCCGAACGTGCCGTGGGCGGGGTTGGTGCCGACGGCGTCGCCGACGGAGACGCGCTCGGCGTTGGTGCGCACGAGCCCGTCGGAGCCCGCGTAGGCGCCCTTGGACGCGCGCACCTTGCCCGCGAGTTCGTGCAGCGCGTCCTCCAGGGTGCGGGCCTCGGCGGTCCACGCCGTGGTGTACGCGGTGAAGGCGGGGCCGGAGTCGGAGCCGCCGAGCGTCTCCTGCGCGTAGCAGGGCGTGGCGGCGAGTACTTGCCGGACGGCACCGGCGTCCTCGCCCGCGCCGTCCAGCTCCTCCGCCTGGCTCTTCATGCCGGCGTGTTTGACGAGATACCCGTCACGTGTCCCCATGGCGCTCCCCCGAGGCAGTCAACGCACCTGACAGAACGACAGGTTGGCTACGTTGATGCGCGTAATGATCGCCTAAAGGCACCCTGTCGACAACTTCCGTCACACCATGCGCACAAGCCGCCGCGATCCTCCGGCTTGGCGGCCGGATCGGACCCCCATGACCCGCGGGCCGTCACCGTCGCTCGGCGCACATTGCGGCTCGCTCTGCATGTCCACGGGCTCGTCGCCCTCACCGGACTGGCCGAGCTTCTCGCGACCGAGTTGGTCTCCAATGCCGTCCAACACCCGGCGGGACCCGCTCATTCCGAGGGGTCGACGAAAATCCCGCCCGCGCCGATCACATGAACGCCCGCTCGGCCGGCTTTCCCTCAGTCGCCCTTCGGGAACGACACCTCCACCCGGCGGTTCTTCTTGCGGCCCGTTTCCGTGGCGTTGTCCGCGATCGGGTAGTCCTCGCTGTAGCCACGGACCTGGAACGTGAGGTTCCCGGCCTTCGCGCCGAGCGCGGTACTCAGTTCGTCGTGGACGGCTTCCGCGCGCTTCTTGGAGAGGGTGAGGCCGTGGGCGTACGAGCCCAGGTTGTCGGTGAAGCCGAACACCCGCACGGCGCCGGCCTTCTGGGTGTTGATCTCGTCGGCGATGGCCTGGATGCGGGAGTGGGCGTCCGGGTTGAGTCTGGCGCTGTCCTTGGCGAAGAGGACCTCGGCCTGGAGCGCGAAGGTGATGTCCTCGTTCGTGTCGGAGCGGCGCTCGTCACCGGAGAGGTCCTCCACGACGGACTTGATGTCCAGCACCTTGGCGGGGGCGAGGGTCGCGCCGTCGGCGAGTTTGAGGCCGGGGCTGTTGGCGTCGACCCGCGGGGGCGGGGAGCTGGTGGTCGAGCCGGGGGGCGCGGAGGGGGTGGGGCCGTCCGCTTGGGCCGGGCCGGCCGACAGGAGGACGGCCGCGGCCGCCGTGCACATCGCCGCTGCGGTCAGAGGTCGTCGCGGCATCGTCACTCGCCCTCGGTGAGCTCGATCGAGGCGGGGGGCATGGCGCCGACCTGGAACGAGAGGGAGTCGGTGCCGTCCGGCGGGGCCGGGAACTGGGCGTACCAGGTGGCGGTCTCGCCCGACCTGAGCCGGCTGAACTTCGTGCACAGGCAGCGGCCCGTGGTGTCGCGCAGGACCAGGTACTTCTTCTTGCCTTGCTGGTCCACCAGACTGGCTCCGGACATCGAGCCGCCGTTCACCGCTAGTTCGCGCTCGTCGCTCTGCCAGTTCGCGGCCATCCACGACCCGCTCCCGTCATTGCGGACCGTCCCGGTCACGCTGACGAAACCGCCCTCGTCCCGGGTCGCCGTGAGGATGGAGACGGTCACATCGCCGTCCTTCGACTCGGCGAGGGCCTCGCCTCCCGGGTCCGCGGACCGGGACGGCTCGGGGCTGTCCCCCTTGCCGGCCGACGCGGATGTCGTGGAGTCCTTCGGTTTACCGTCACCCTCGTCCCCGCCTCCGCCGCAGCCGCCCACGGCGAGCACCAGTCCGGTCGTGAACGCCGCGGCGGCCAGCGCCCGGCGGGTCGTCGTTGTACGCCGAAAACTCATCGCTGCGGCTTCCCTCTCTCGTCGATCACTCTTCAGTCGGCCAGGTGGACAGAGAACAGGAGCGACGCGTCGGGGAGGTCGGTCAGGTCGAAATCGTCGGGGTCGATATCGATCTGCCGGTCGCCACACCTGAGCTGGACGGGCTTCGTCCCGTCCGCATCCGAAGGCAGGTCGCAGCGGGGTTCGATCACCGCCGTCGCGTGGGCTCTCGCCTTGTCGTTCTCGGTGCCGGGGATGATCGTGTCGCCCACCGTGTAACGCGTCCGCACCTCGACCCGGTAACCCGGGAAGCCATTGACCTCGGTGTCGTCGGGTCCGCCGACCACCTCTGCGTCGTTCTCGGCGGCCAGCTGTGCGGCCGCGGCCTGCGCGTCCGCACCCTCGAACTGCCGGCCGTCCAGCCAGTCCAGCCAGCCGTCGTCGTGTCCCACGGCCCGGCCCAGTCCGTCCATCAGCTCGTCACGGGCCGACTGCGCAGCCGCCAGCGCGGCCGCGTCCGCCGCCGACTGTGCGCCGTTGCGCGCCGACGCCGCCTGGGCGAAGGCGAAGAAGGCGAACGCGGCGAAGAGCAGGATCCCCGTCAGCCAGATGTAGAGGGGCAGCGTCGAGCCACGATCGCTGCGCAGCGCCGCTGCTGTCAGCCGCCGATGACCCGGTCCACCGCGTCGCCGATGGCGCCTGAGATCAGCCCGTCCAGCCCCAACTGGTCGATCAGGGTGAAGATCCCGGCGATCAGGATCATCAGCCCCGCATACTCCACGAACCCCGCGCCCGCGTCCCGTCGCGTCCCGCGCAGGCGGTCGGTCAGTGCACTCGTCCACGTCTCCCACGCCCCGAGCACTCGGTCCTTGATCACGGGAACCCCCTTCCGCCACGTCCTGCGAGGCAACCAGAACACCACACGCAACGTACGCGAAGAGCGACCCTGCGCACCTGGTTTCGTCGGATAAGAGGCCGGGCTTGACCGGAAGTTGTCCGGGTGGTTGCCGGGGTGTCATCGCGGGTCAGCTCCCCTCGTCGCCCTCTCGCCGGTTCCCCGGTCCGGGCCAACTGGCGTACCCGGAAACGGAGTTCGCACGTGCCAACCTTTGCTTCCCGCCACTGTAGCCAGTTCCGCCGGGACAGAGGAGGCTTTCAACGTCCCAGTACCGAACCGAAGTCGGTGCCGGAGCCGAGGAACATGCCCGTCGCGATCAGGATCATGGTCGCGGGGAGCATGAAGACCAGGGTCACCATCGTTGCCTTCGGGATGGTCTTCGCGGCGCGGCGGCGGGAGTTCTGGGCGTCGGTGCGGCGCATGTCCGTGGCCAGCTGGATGAGGGTGTCGGCGATGGGCGAGCCGAGTTCCTCGCCCTGTTGCAGCGCGGAGACGAACTGGGCGACCTGCTCGGAGGCGTTGCGCCGGCGCAGTTCGTCGAAGGCCTGGCGGCGCGGGACGCCCATGTCCATCTGGCGCAGGGTGATACGCAGCTCGTCGGCCCACGGCCCCTCGTACTTCTCGGCCACGCGGTCCAGCGCCTGGCGGAAGCCGAGGCCCGCGGAGACGACGACCGCGAGGACGTCGAGGAAGTCGGGCAGGGTGCGGTCGATGACCTCCTTGCGTTCGCGTACGGCCTGCCAGATCAGGGCGTCGGCGGCCAGCGCGCCGAAGGCGAGGGTGAGCAGGGCGAGGAGCGGGCTGCCGTTGGAGAGGAAGACCAGGGCCATGACGATGCCGAAGAGGCCGTAGACGGCCCGGCGCGCGCCGTAGCGGTCGATCGTGAGGCCGCCGGGGTTTCCCGCCATGTCTATCTTGCGGCGCTTGGCGTCCACGCGGCGCGGGCCCATCAGGCGCAGCACCAGCGGCGCGAAGCGCATGCCCAGGCGGTCGACGGCCGAGCCGGCCGTGGAGACGCGGGTGGCGCCCACTTCGAGGGCGAGGGCGAGGTCGCTGGGGACCTTGGCCTCGGCGCGGTACATGCGTACGCCCGTGAAGATCCCGAGCACGGCCGCGCCCGTCACCAGGGCGAGGAGCAGGCCGGCGAGCGGTGTCGGCATCGCTCAGACCTCGATCTTTCCCAGGCGGCGGATGACGAAGAAGCCGATGGCGTACAGCCCCAGGGAGATGAGGATGAGGGTCTGGCCGAGGGGGGAGCCGGTCACTTTGGCGAGGGCGCCCTCGTTCGAGGAGTTGATCAGCAGCAGGGAGCCGAGGCCGAGGAGCGGGACCGTGAAGGCCGTCGCGTTCACCTCGGAGAGCATCGTACGGATCTCGCGCCGGGTCTCCTTGCGGTCCTCCAGGGTCTGCGTGAGGTTGCGCAGGGAGGAGACGACCGTGCCGCCCGCCTTGTTGGCCAGGACCAGGGTGGTGACGAGGACGATCAGCTCGCGGGAGGGGAGGCGGGCGGCCAGTTCGTCGAGGGCGTCGTCGACCGAGCGGCCGAGGGCCAGCTGGTCGGCGACGCGGCTCAGCTCCTCGCCCGCGGGGGCCTCCAGTTCCTCGGCCGCCATCGCCAGGGAGGTGCGCAGGGCGAGTCCCGCGGCGGTGGCGTTGGCCAGGAGCCGTGCCACGTCGGGGAGTTGGTTGATGAACGCCTCGATGCGCTTCTGCCGCTGCCAGTTGAGGAAGATGACCGCCGCCCAGACGGCGACCGCGCCGGCGATCGGGCCGAAGAACGGCGCCAGCGTCGTCGCCGCGAGCACCCACAGGGCGGCGCCGGCCGCGGCCACGTAGACGGAGAACTCGCCCGCCGTCAGGGCCAGGCCGGTGGCGGAGAGCCGCAGGTGCACGGCGCGGCCCAGGCGCGTGCGGCGCAGCCGGCGGTCGACCGTGCCGAAGCGGCGCGCGCCGCCGGGCCCGCCGGCGCGGCCGCCCCCCTGGTAGCCGTCGAGCCGGTCGACCAGGGCCTGCCGCTGGGCCCGCCCGGAGGCGTAGACATGGACCCCCGCGACGGCGAGTGCGCAGGTCACCAGGGTGGCGCCGAGGGCGATCAGCGCGGGGTGCGTCATGCCGCACCCCGCAAGCGGACGGATGTCATCCCGTGGCCTCTCTCGTGTGGCGTACGTCGACGGACTCCACGACCCCGAACGCCGGCGGGACCGCCTCCCCCGCCACGTAGAGCCGGTCCGCGACGCGGCGGGGCAGTGGCAGGTGCTCGTAGTAGCCGTGGACCCGGCGCCGTTCGAGGTCGGTGGCGCCCGACACGTAGGGCTGGGCGACGAAGCGGGTCACCGTCGCGATCGTGAACTGTTCACGGCCGTGCGAGACGAGCAGCGCGATCTCGCTGACCCGGCGGGAGCCGTCGGCGTGCCGGGTGAGCTGGACGAGGACGTCGACGGCCGAATTGATCTGGTCGCGCAGCGCCTCGAAGGGGACGTCGACCTCGGACATGGAGCCGAGGGTCTGCAGCCGGGTGAGCGCGTCCTCGGCGGTGTTGGCGTGGACGGTGGCGAGGGAGCCGTCGTGGCCGGTGGACATGGCCTGGAGCATGTCGAGCGTCTCGCCGCCGCGGACCTCGCCGACGATGATGCGGTCGGGGCGCATGCGCAGGCTGTTGCGGACGAGGTCGCGGATGGTGACCTGGCCCTTGCCCTCGACGTTCGGGGGCCGTGACTCCAGGCGGATCACGTGGTCCTGCTGGAGCTGGAGTTCGGCGGAGTCCTCGATGGTGATGATGCGCTCGTGGGCGGGGATGAGCGCGGAGAGGGCGTTGAGGAGGGTCGTCTTGCCGGAGCCCGTCCCGCCGCTGACGATGACGTTGCAGCGGGCGCGGACGAAGGCGGCGAGGAGCAGCAGCATGTGCTCGTCGAGCGACCCGAGGCCGAGGAGTTCGGTGAGGCTGTACGCGCGCGGGAAGCGGCGGATGGTGAGCGTGGCGCCGGTCAGGGAGAGGGGCGGGATGATCACGTTGACGCGTTCGCCGGTGGGCAGGCGGGCGTCGACCATCGGGTTCGACTCGTCGACGCGGCGGTTGACGGTGGAGACGATGCGCTCGATGGTCTGCATCAGCTGTTCGGCGGAGGCGAAGCGGAGGGGGAGCTGCTCCACGCGGCCCGCCCGCTCCACGAAGATCGCGTCGGGGCCGTTCACCATGATCTCGGTGACGGAGGCGTCCGCGAGGAGCGGTTCGAGGATGCCGAGGCCGAGGGCCTCGTCGACGACGCGGCGGATCAGCTGGGTCCGCTCGGTGGCGGAGAGGACCGGGCCCTCGCGGCTGATGATGTGGCCGAGGACGCGCTCCAGGCGGACGCGGCGGTCCGCGGCCTGGAGCGTGGACATCTCCGCGAGATCGATCTCCTCCAGGAGCTTGGCGCGGTAGACGGCGATCAGCCCCTCGTCGCGGTCCGGGGGCGTGCCGGCGCCCTCCGGTGTGCCGCGGGTGGCGACGACCCGGGATCGTAGGCTCATCGTCAGCTCCCGTCGTCGTACTTGTCGTTGGGCATCGTGGCGGTGCGGTGGAGGTCCCAGCCGTCGAAGAGGGGGATGATCGCGTCCACGTGCACGGTGACGGTGCAGGTGATGGTGGCGTCGCCGCCGCACCCGCCCAGGCTGGGCTGGAGCCAGGCGCTCGTGGAGGCGGTTGCCGCGGCCGCGGCCGTGCCCGGGGTCAGGGACTCCGCGCGGGCCGCGGCGCGGGCGGCGCTGCCCGCCTGGTTCGCGCCGTAGCCGACCAGGCCGAGCTGGATCGCGGCCATGCCGATGACGAGGAGGAAGGGGAGGAAGCCGGCGAACTCCAGGATGGACACGCCTCTGTCGCCTCGCGGGTGGCGTCTGGCCAGGGGTGGGTGCGTTGTCGGGTGCGGGCGCGTCGTGGTTGCTCGCGCAGTTCCCCGCGCCCCTGACGGGGCGACGCCCGAGGGTTCGTCGCCGGGTGACCCGCTCGTCGTGGCCGGGCGCGCAGTTCCCCGCGCCCCAGCGGGGCGCTTCATTGATCGGCCGCTTTCTCGGTTGCCGCGCCCGCCTCGCCCGTGACGCTCCAGCCGGGGTCCACCCCGGGGAAGAACAGGGGGACGTCCACCGTCACCGTCGCCTTGAGCACCGGGCCGCCCGACTCGGGGCAGGAGATCTGCGCGTCCTGCCAGGCCGTCGGCAGGTGGGACTTGCCCGCCGACGTACAAGCGCCCTGCCCGTCCCCGCCGGAGGCGTACGCGGACGTGGCCGCCCGCGCCGCCTCGTCCGCCGCGTTCCCGGCGAGCGAGTACGTGTAGCCGTACAGCACGCACTGCCACATCAGCGCCATCACGACGAGCACCAGCGGGAACATCGCCGCGAATTCCAGCGTGACCGCTCCCTTGTCGCCGCGGCGCCGCGACCGGCGGCCGCCCGGGTCGGGGGCGGGGGCGGCGACCAGGCCGAGTTCGCCGGCCAGGGCCCACAGGGCCTGTTTGACGGTGGAGCGGTTGTCGAGGTCCTGCATCCGGCCGGCGTCGACCGCGGCCTGGAGTTCCTTGTAGGCGGCCGGGACGGAGGTGCGGGCCGTCCGTGTGCCGGTGACCCGCTCGACGAGGGAGGGTTGGATCTCGGCGGAGCGCGCGTTGCGGTTGACGACCGTGAGGGTCTCCTCGGCCTTGCGGATCTGGAGCCGGTCCCAGAGGCGGACCATGCGTTTGGCCGCGCGGACCGCGACGACGTCCGGGGTGACGAGCAGCACGGTCTGGTCGGCGAGTTCGATCGCCGCCGCGTTGGCCGCGCCCATCTGCGTACCGCAGTCGACGACCACGACCTCGTAGCGGGCGCGCAGGGCGTGCACGACCTGGCGGGCGACGCGGTCGGTGATCTCCTCGCCCCGTTCGCCGTCGGCGGGGGCGAGGAGCAGGTCGATGCCGGTCTCGTGGGTGAAGACGGCGTCCTGGAGGACGCGCGGGGTGATGTCGCGGATGGCGGCGAGGTCGGCGACCGAGCGGCGGAACTGGACGTCGAGGTAGGAGGCCACGTCCCCGGACTGGAGGTCGAGGTCGAGCAGGGCGACCGAGCGGCCGGACGCGGCGGCGGCCAGGGCGAGCTGGACGGCGGCGAGCGTGGTGCCGACCCCGCCCTTGGCGCCGGCCACGGCGACGACCCGGCCGCCGCCGCCCGCGGGCGTCAGCTCCGCGCCGGTTCCGCCGGCGAGGTGGCGCCGCATCCCGGTGGACCAGGCGGCGGCCGCGTGGACGCGTTCGGCGAGGGCGTCGTAGCCGAGCGGGACCGCGACGATGCCGCGGGCCCCGCTGTCCATCGCTGCGGTGAGCAGCGCGGGGCTGGTGTCGGCGGTGGCGAGGACGACGCCGACGGCCGGGAAGCGCAGGACGAGGTCGCGGATCAGGTCGAGGGCGGGTACGGGCCCGATGCGTTCGTGGACGAGGACGACCTCGGGCAGCTCGTCGAGCGACTCGGCGGCGAGTCCGGCCAGGGTGTCGAGCAGGGCGGTGCTGTCGGCGACCGGCGGGGCGGGCTCGGTGTCGGGGAGCTGGGAGAGGAGCGTGACCAGGGCGCGGGCGGCCTCCGGGTCTCCTGCGGCGGGGAGGATCCTTGTGGTCATCGGCGCGTTCCCTTCGCGGGCGCCGGCCCACGGGACACGGGGCCGCGGCCCGGGCCTCGCTCCTCGCTCGCCGGCGGGGCTCGGTGCGGTGCTGGACGGGCTCGGTCTGCTGCCGGCATGCGGGCGCCCCTCACTTGTCCTCGTCCAGCGTGTAGGACCGGTCCCCCGGCGCGATCTTGCCGTCGTCGCCGGGCGCGACGAGTGCGAGCCGTACGTGCGTGGCGAACGACTCGGCGTAGGCGACCCGTTGGGCGTCGGCGGCCCCGAGCGCGAAGGTGATCGGCACGGCCTCGCCCTGGCGGCGAGCGGTGCTGCCGGAGCCGTTCGCGCCCTGCTGGTCGATGGGGGTCAGCTTGCCCACGTCGATGACCTCGGCGTTCTCCACGATGACCTGGGAGCGGTCGCGCTGTTTGTCGTTCTCGGCCTTGAAGGTGGCGTAGATGTTCACCTTCGCGCCCGGGTCGATCTTCCCGGCGACGCCGGTCTCCGCGTCGATCATGATGGCGATCTCCTGCTGTCCGGCCGTGAGCCGCGGCCGGGCGACGATCATGTCCCTCTGGAGCAGGGACCCCTTCTCCAGCTGGGTGACGGCGATCTTGCCGCGCAGCTCGCGGAGGTTGCGGACGGCCGTCTTCGACAGCCACCGCTTGGGCATCTCCACCTTCTCGAACTGGTCGTCCGTCAGCTCCTTGTAGGGCGCCACGTCCTGCTTCAGCCGGTAGGCGGTCACTTCAGGTCCCACCTTCGCGTTCACGTCGCGGATCACGGAGAGCACGCCGGCGAACGCGCCGAGGGCAAACAGGACCGAGACGACCAGGAGAACGACGCCGCGGCGCTGACGTGAATTCATGGACCGGAGAACCTCGTGGGTAGGCGGGCGGGGGGCTGGGGCGGGCGGCGGTCAATGGTGGTGGGCGCGGGGCAGTGCGGCCCGGCCCGGCCCGGCGGCCGGGGTGAGCGCGGGGCGGGCCGCGCCAGCGCGCCCGGCGGGGGCGTCGGCGGCGAGCGGGGCGGCGCAGAAGCCGCAGCGGTCGCCGATGAGTTCGAGCCCGCACCAGTGGCACGTCTCGCGCCGCACGGACGACACGAGCTGGTAGAGGACGGAGATGTCGGGGATGGCGGCGGCGAACTCGACGATCCGGCCCGGGCCGCCGCCCCTGGCCGTCGCCCACCAGCGCGGCGACTCGGCGGGCAGCTGCGTCTCGCTCGCGCCCGACACCCGCCAGGCCGGGGCGAGCACGCCGGTGACCCAGTCGGTACCCTGCTGACCTGCGGCGTAGTACAGCCGGGTACCGAAGGAGGGGCCGCTCGGCGGCGGGGAGTCGGCGCCGGTGACGCGCAGGAGCTGCGGCTGCGGGGAAGCGACGACGGCGAACTGGGTGCCCGGCGACCACGACTTGGCGTGGGCCTTCAGCGAGACCGGGACGCGGTCGAGCCGGGCGACGGAGCCGAGGAGGGCGCCCGCGTGGACGTAGTGGGCGAGCAGCCGGCCGGCGGAGGCGAGCACGCCCGGGCTGAAGTCGCAGATCGACAACTGGCGCAGCTGCAGGGCGAGTACGGCGAGGCCGAGCGGCGGGAGCGCGGGCCGCAGGATCGCCATGCGGTCGCTCTCCAGCACGGAACGGACGGCGTACAGGCGGTGCACGACCGCGTCGGGTACGGACTGCGGGCAGAGCACAATCACATAGCCGTGCTGCTCGATCAGTGTGTGGACGTCCGTGAGCGCGCGGTCCAGCGGGTACGCGCCGGGGTCCCCGCCCACGGGCAGCACGACGGCGGTCGGCGTGTGCCGGTCCGGCGACGCGAGCACCAGGTCGGGGTCGGTCACGGCGATGGCGGTCGGCACGCGTGAACCCCCCGGTAGCTCTGCGCTCCTGCGGACGCTGCCCGGCACGGCCGTCCGGGCAGGGCCCCCTGACGGCACTGACCCGTTCTGGCCCTGCAGTGTTCCTGCCTGAGCACCATATCCACGCGGGCGCCCGGCAACACCCCACTTCGCAGGGTTCACGGTCCGTCCCGCGTGCGTGCAGGGGGAGTTGGCGCGGAAGCATCGGCGCAAACCCTTGACATCGGTATTGGTCTGGACCAGTTTGGTCGCCCAGCAGCTGCTTCCCCCCTCACCTCACCTCCCCCACCCCGGTGCCGGGAGGCCTTCCCCCCACATGGAGGCAGAAATGACGCGACTCGGCGCGCTCATAGGCGCGTTCACCGCGGCGGCGCTCGCCACGACCGGGCTGCTCGCGACGGCCGGCACGGCGGACGCGGCCCCCACCGCGGCCGCCGCCCCAGCGGTGCCCGCCCACGCGGTGACCGGCTACTGGCAGAACTTCGACAACGGCGCCACCGTCCAGGAACTGGCCGACGTCCCGGCCGCCTACGACATCATCGCGGTCGCCTTCGCGGACGCCACCACGACACCGGGCGCGGTCGGCTTCACGCTCGATTCGGCGGGCCTGGGCGGGTACACGCAGGACGCATTCAAGGCGGACATCAAGGCGAAGCAGGCCGCGGGCACGTCCGTGGTCATCTCGATCGGCGGCCAGAACGGCACGGTGTCGGTGCGCGACTCCGCCTCGGCGGCGAACTTCGCGGACTCGGTCTACGCCCTCATGCAGGAGTACGGCTTCGACGGCGTCGACATCGACCTGGAGAACGGTCTCGACTCGACGTACATGGCGCAGGCGCTGAAGTCGCTCGCGGCCAGGGCGGGCAGCGGTTTCGTGCTGACGATGGCGCCGCAGACCATCGACATGCAGTCGACGTCCGCCGAGTACTTCAAGACCGCGCTCGCGGTGAAGGACATCCTCACGGTCGTCAACATGCAGTACTACAACAGCGGTTCGATGCTGGGCTGCGACGGCAAGGTCTACAGCCAGGGCTCGGTGGACTTCCTCACCGCGCTCGCCTGCATCCAGCTGGAGGGCGGCCTCGACCCGTCCCAGGTCGGCATCGGCACCCCGGCGTCGAGCAGCGCCGCCGGCAGCGGCTACGTGGCCCCGTCCGTGGTGAACGACGCCCTCGACTGCCTGGCCGAGGGCACGCACTGCGGCTCCTTCAAGCCCGCGCGGACCTACCCCGGCATCCGCGGGGCGATGGCCTGGTCCACGAACTGGGACGCCGCGTCCGGCAACGCGTGGTCCTCCTCGGTGGGCGCGCACGTACACGGCCTGTAACTCCCCGGACCGGCAGCGCCGCCGCTCCCCCGGCGGCGCTGCCCGCACGCCGCCTGTCTAGGCTCTCCGCCATGACCTTCGGCCCGCCGCCCGCCGGTTTCGGCGACCCCGTCCCCGCGCAGGATCCCGCCCGGACGGCGCCCTCGCCGACGGAACGCGCCCTGTACGAGGCCAAGGCGCGGGGCGACTGGGCGGCGTACTACGAGACGCTGGCCGCGGTCGAGCTGTACGTGGAGCTGCGCCCCGACAAGGCCGACGACGAGGCGTTCTACCCCCTCTTCCATCACGACCCGCGCACCGGCGGCCGGTGGCTCCACCTGTACACGACCGGGATGCTGCCCGTCCCGGACCCGCACCACCGCTTCGAATGGGCGAGCCTCCACTGGCTGGCCACCGCTCCCTGGGCCACGGGCCCGAACCCGCCGGCCCTGGTCGTCGGCCCGGGCACCCCGTACGAGGCGGTCCTGGCGCCCCGGCCCCCGCACAGCACGGCCTGGACGCAGGCCGCCGCCCGGGCCGGCACCCCCCGCTACACGATGTGCCTGCGCGCCCTGCACGTGGGCGGCGCCCTGCACGGCCCTGTCGCGCACGGCCTGGCCCTGGGCGCGCTGCTGTCGGTCACCAACGGCGAGTTCTGGAACACCATGGCCCATCACGGGGAGGGCTACCGGACCGAGCGCGAGCGGCTGCGCGACTGGTGGGGCGTGACCAGCCGGCCGGACTGGCTGAGCATGCTCCATCAGCTGCTCGCCGTCGAACAGCGCAGTGACGTCTGGGAGTTCGCGCTCGACCTGCGGCACAGCATCGCCCGCGACTTCGGCGGCCAGGTCGACACCGCGTACTGGAAGCAGGCCGCCGCCAAGGTCCTGCGCGCCCGTGCCGAGCCGCGCACCGTCCTCACCGAGGACGGCGTGACGACCGTCGAGCCGCGCCCCGCGGGCGAGGTCGCCGCGGAGATCGAGGGGGTGCACCGGCTGATCGGCCGCATCGCCCGCTACGAGGCCCGGATGCGCGCCGACGGCCTGCTCGCCGAGGGCCGCTACGTCACCTCCGTCGACGCCTGGGACCTGGGCCGGGCCCCGAACATGGCCCGCTGGGGCCTCGCCGCCCGCTTCGGCACGCTGGAGGAGGCCGAGTCCGCGGTCCGCGCGGCGAGCGCCGCCGCCACCCGCTCCTACCGCTCCTGGCAGGACTTCTCCGCCGGGTACGCCCTCGGGCGCCGCCTGCATTTCGACGACGAGGAGTTCGGCACGTGGTACGAGCAGATGGTCTCGGCCCACCACATCCTGATGGCGGACCCGGGGAGCCCATGGCGGAACATCCCCTTCAAGTGACCCGGAGCCGCCGGCTCAGAAGAACTCCGACCACGGCTGATCCCAGATCTGCTGCACGCACAGGATCACGAAGAGCAGCCCGGCCACCGCGAGCATCCCGTTGGACAGCCACCCGTTGCGCCAGTCCGCCGGTGTGCGGGCCGTGTTGAGGAGCCAGATCAGGGTGAGGGCCAGGAACGGCATGAAGGCCGCGCCGAGGACTCCGTAGAGGATGACCAGGCGGAAGGGCTGGCCCTGGAAGAGGAGGACGATGGGCGGGAAGGTCAGCCAGAGCAGGTAGATGCGGAAGGGCCAGCCGCGGTCGCGGTCGCCGCGCGCCACCTCCTCGCCCGTGACGCGCGCCGAGCGGTGGCGCTCCACGAAGTCCGCGAACATCAGGCTCACCCCGTGCCAGACGCCGATGAGGGACGTGAAGGACGTCGCGAAGAAGCCGATCAGGAAGAGCTTGGCCGTCGCGACCCCGTACTGCGCCTCCAGGATCTCCGTCAGATCCAGCAGGCCCTTGTCGCCGCCGGCGATCGCCGTGTGCGAGGCGTGCAGGAGCTCCGCTCCGACGAAGAGCATCGCCACCACGAACACGCCCGTCGTGAGGTAGGCGACCCGGTTGTCGAGCCGCATCACCTTCATCCAGGACGTGGTGGTCCAGCCCTTCGCGTTGACCCAGTAGCCGTACGCGGCAAGGGTGATGGTGCCGCCGACGCCGCCGATCAGGCCCAGCGTGTTGAGGACCGAGTCCTTCTCGTCGGGCAGGACCGGGAGCAGGCCCGCGACGGCGTCGCCGAGGTTCGGGGTGACGCGCACGGCCAGGTAGACCGTGATGACGAACATGACGCCCACCAGGACCGTCATGACCTTCTCGAAGACGTCGTACTTGTTGAACCAGACGAAGACCAGGCCGACCAGCCCGCACAGGATCGCCCACGGCTTGATCGACCAGTCCGCCGGGAAGACGTCCGGGAAGAGTGCCTGGAGCGGGAGCGCGCTCGACGACATCGCCGCCGCGCCGTAGACGAAGCCCCAGATCACCACGTAGACGACGAAGAACCATGTGGTCCAGCGGCCCAGGCTCGCCCAGCCGTCGAAGAGCGTGCGGCCGGTGGCCAGGTGCCAGCGGCCCGCCGCCTCGGCCAGGCTGATCTTGACGAGGCAGCCGAGGACCGCGGCCCACAGCAGGGTGTAGCCGAAGTTGCTGCCCGCGACGAGCGTCGCGACGAGGTCGCCGGCGCCGACGCCGGTCGCGGCGACGACGATGCCGGGGCCGATATAGGTCCAACTGGACTTCCGGGGGCCGGTGTCCGTGCCGGAGGAGGGGGTGGGGGTGCCCGTGCTGCCTGTGCTGCCCGTGGTGTCCGCCATGACTACCAAGGGACCGCAAAGCGGCCCCGGCGGCAAGAGGGCCGGCCGGAACGGTCGCCCGGCCGGGCCGCTCGCACGTCCGGGGCCCCGGCCCCGGCTCAGTCCTCGAAGTACGCGTCCAGCGCCTTGTCCAGTTGCTCGGTCCACTCGGTGAGGCGGGACTTGTCCGCGGCCTCGACGTCGTTCGGGTACCAGCGGCTGTTGGGCGTGTGGACCGTCACCGTGAGGCGCTTGCGGGACGTGCCGTACTCGACCGCGCTGATCTCGTCCCAGGTGAACTCCGCCTCCTGGTCGTCGAGGGTGAACCGGACGCCGGTGGCGTCGACGGTGATGGACCCGCGGCGGTCCTTCGCCGCAAGGACCGGCCCGTCCTTCACCACAGCCTCGGCGTCCTCCGCGACGTCGGCGGCCCCGGCATCCTCTGCCGCCTGCGTGGCCTGCGCCGCCTCGGGCTCCTCGTCCCGCGTCCCCTCCTTCCCCACCTCGTCGGAATCCGTGACCGCGTCCTCGGCGACCGCCTCCGGCTCGGGAGACGTCAGGCCGGGAACGTACGCCGGGTCGAAACCGGCACCGGTGACGGGCGTGACCTTCTGACTCTCCATACGCTGCTCCACGGGCGGAAGTATGGCGGACAAGGCTGTGCGGCGCCTCCCCCGGGCCCCCGCGACCTGTTGCGATTTCGGATCATTGGCTTGACGTGCCCCTTACTCACCCCTGCTACTTTCGACGGACAAGCACGCGACACGGGGGTGTACGCATGGCGTGGGACGAATGGGAAGAGCTCAAGGCCGCGGCGGCGGAACGGCAGCGCACCGGCACGGGCACACCGGTACATACCCGGCTGAACCAGCTGGCGCCCAGTGGCGGCGGGGGCGGCGCCCCGGACATCGCCATCAGGACCAAGGGCGTGCACGGGGCGGCGGACGACACCGAGACGCTCTCCCGCCAGGCCATGAAGCGGCTGAGCCACTCGCTGGACGCCAGCGACGCGGTGGCCACGGCGCACCCGGGGAACGGCTGGCTGAGCCCCGCCCAGCTGAAGCTGTGCGCCGCGAACTGGGAAGGCCAACTCGTCTCCCTGGCCCGGCAGATGGGCGACCTCAGCGCCCAGCTGAAGGACTCGGCGCACGGGTACGACAAGGCGGACGCGGAGGCCGAGGCCCGGCTGCGCGCGGCCGTCCAGGACCTCGGGCAGGTGTGACATGGTCTCCTACGCCGGGGTCGACAGCGCCGCGCCCGCCAAGTGGAAGTCCGCTTCCGACGAGTGGCACGCGCTCGCCAAGTACGCCTTGGACGCCGCCAAGGACCTGCGGGACTACGGTGTCAAGCCGCTCGCGGAGAACTGGACCGACGAGGTCGGCAAGGCCGCGGCGGGCAAGTTCGAGAAGCTGGCGAACCAGTTCGAGGTCGCCTACGACATCCTGCTCGCCGTCGACATGGTCACGGACGGCGTGACGACCGCCATCGAGACCGCCCAGAGCACCCTGCGCGAGGCCCGCGAACTCGCCGGTCACTACGGCCTGACGATCGGCGCCGACGGCACGATCACCGGCCCGCCCGTGCACAACCGCACGGAGGCCGAGGAGATGGGCCCCTACCGCACGCAGGTGAAGGACCTGATCGACCAGGCGGTGGCGCAGGTGACCACCGCCGACGGCCTGGCTGCGGCGCAGCTGGCCAGGCTCGCGGCGCAGACCGGGCTCACCGACCCGGACAAGGCGCTCAACGAGTTCCAGACGGACGCCTCGCACGCCCAGATGCAGATGCTCGCCGCGGACATCCCGGTCGGCCAGGACCCGGTGACCGTACGGCAGTGGTGGGACGGGCTGACGCCGCAGCAGCGCACGGACCTGATGCGCGCCGAACCGGTGCTCGTCGCGAATCTCGACGGCGTCCCGGACGACGTGCGCGCCCAGATGCGCGGCAACGGCAAGTACGACCGGGTGAAGCTGGTCCAGTACGCCCTGGACCACTGGAACACCGCCGACCCCACCGACTTCGGCAACAACTGCACCAACTTCGTCTCGAACGCGCTGCACGAGGCGGGGATGAAGGAGAAGACGTCGTTCTGGTGGGGCACGACGGACGACGACGGCTGGATGATCGGCAACCGGACGGGCGTGGACGCGGTCGACAAGCGCCTCGCGTACTCCGACAACTGGGCGGCCGCCGAGAACAACCAGAACTTCATGCTGCGCCACGGCGGACACGAGATCGCCCGCCCCGACGTGCAGCCCGGCGACATCATCTACTACGAGCAGTCCGGCCCGAACGACTCGATCGGCCAGGGCACCACGCACCACGCGGCGATCGTCACCGCGGTGATGCCGGACGGCGAGATCAAGTACACGCAGCACAGCGACTCGTACCAGAACGTCAGCCTGGAGGGGCGGATCAACGCCACCGAGAAGCACGAGGGCGCGCAGAACCTCCGGATCGTCCGGCCCGACCCCGACTGGTACTGATGCAGTGATGGAGACGATGAACCGCACCACCACGACCCCCGCCCGCACCGGTCCGCTCGTCGCGGCCGTCGTCCTGACCGTGGTCTCGGCGGGCCTGCTGGCCGCGCACTTCTCCTTCGACGGGGACACCTACCAGAACTGCCGGTACCTCGGCCCGTCCACGCGGATGTACGTCACCGCGTGGGCGGGTCCGCTGTGCGGCGTCGCCGCGCTGGTGCTGGCCGCCAGGTCCGGCCCGCGCAGGCCGGGGGGACGGGCGGCGGTCGTGTGTGTGGCGGCGCTGCTGCTGCTCGCCCAGCTCGCCGCGCTGTACTGGGTGTACGGGTCCGACCCGGCCGGCGGCGCCGACTGTTCGGGGCTCGCGGCGCTCGCGCGCTGAGACGCGCCGGTGCGGGGCGCCGTAGGCACCCCGCACCGGGCCGGACACAGCCGTGGACGGCTAGACGAAGAGGCTGACCACGCCGGCGACCACGAATCCGGCGACGGAGAGCACCGACTCCAGGATCGTCCAGGTGCGCAGGGTGTCGCGCTCGGTGATGCCGAAGTACTTGGCGACCATCCAGAAACCGCCGTCGTTGACGTGCGAGGCGAAGATGGAGCCCGCGGAGATCGCCATGATGACGAGGGCGGTGAACGCCTGCGAGTAGTCGCCCTCGGAGAGCAGCGGGGCCACGATGCCGGCCGTGGTGACGATGGCCACGGTCGCCGATCCCTGGGCGACGCGCAGCACCAGCGAGATCAGGTAGGCGAGGACGATGACGGGCAGACCGACGTCGTTGAAGGTGTCGGCGAGGGCCTGCGCGATGCCGCTGGCCTTGAGGACCGCGCCGAAGATCCCGCCCGCGCCGACCACCAGCAGGATGTTGCCGACCGGCTTCAGGGAGGCGGTCGAGACCGTCTCCAGGGACTTGCGGGACCAGCCGCGCCGGATGCCGAGCAGGTAGTAGGCGAGGAGCAGCGCGATGGTCAGCGCCACGAAGGGGTGGCCGAAGAACTCGATGACCGAGCGGCCCGTGGAGGGGTCGAAGGCGATCGAGGAGAAGGTGGCCAGCAGGATCAGGACCAGCGGGGTGCCGATGATGGCGAAGACGACGCCGAGCGCGACCGGCTTCTCGGTCGGGGTGACGCCGGAGGCGCGCTGCTCGGCCTGGAGGGAGGCCTTGGCCTCCTCGGCGGCCTCGACCATGTCCTGCGGGACGGGGACGAAGATCCGCTTGCCGATCCACGCGGCCCAGCCCCAGGCGGCGAGCACGGCGGGGATGCCGCAGACGATGCCCATGAGGATGACCCAGCCGAGGTCGACGTGGAGCAGGCCCGCAGCGGCGACGGGGCCGGGGTGCGGGGGCAGGAAGGCGTGGGTCATCGACAGGCCGGCAAGGAGCGGCATGCAGTACAGGATGATCGACTTGCCACCGCGCTTGGCGGCCGCGTAGACGATCGGCGCGAGGACGAAGATGCCGACGTCGAAGAAGACGGGGATGCCGAAGATCAGGCCGGTCAGGCCCATGGCGAGCGGGGCGCGCTTCTCGCCGAAGAGGTTGAGGAGGCGGGAGGCGAGCACCTCGGCGCCGCCGGAGACTTCGAGGACCGCGCCGAGCATGGTGCCGAGGCCGATGATGATCGCGACGTGGCCGAGGGTGCCGCCCATGCCGGACTCGATGGTGGAGACCGCGTCGGACTTCTGGACGGTGCCGAAGAGTTCGGTGACGGACAGGCCCGCGCCGAGGCCGACCGCGATGGAGACCGCGAGGAGGGCCACGAAGGGCTGGAGTCTCGCCTTGATGATCAGGAAGAGGAGCAGCACGATGCCGAGCGCGGCGATCGTCAGCAGGCCCGCGGTGCCGTCGATGATCGTGAGGATGCCGCCGGTGTGCGGTGGTGCCTCGGTGGCGGCCGCGAGCGGGGCGGCGGCGGATATGGGGAGCATGGAGGTCCTCGTAAGGGCATGTGTGTTTCTGGGCAGGGGGGATCGCGGTGCGGCGCATCACGTCGATGCGCCGCACCGTGACGACGTACAGGGGTGGAGACGGTGCTCAGCTCAGCGGCTGAAGGTACGGCTCAGCCGAGGACGGCGAGCGCGTCGATCTCGATGAGCAGGCCCGCCGGGAGACCGACGTAGACCGTGGTGCGCGCGGCGGCGGGGGCGGTGAGGCCCTGCTCCTCGAAGTACTCGTTGTAGATCTTGTTCATCTCGGCGAAGTGGTCGACGTCCGTGAGGTAGACGCGCATCATCATGACGTCGTCCCAGGTGGCGCCGCCCTCTTCGAGGATCGCCTTGACGTTGGCGAACGTCTGGAGGGTCTGCTCCCTGAGGGTCGGGCCCGCGGGGGTGGGGGCCTTGCCCTCCTCGGCGGGGAGGAAACCGACCTGCCCGGCGACCTGGAGGATGTTGCCCTTCTTGACGCCGTGCGAGAACTTCGCGGGCGGGGTGGTGTGCGTCGCGGGGGTGAGCGCGGTCTTCTCGGTCATGATGAACTGGCTTCCTTCTGGGGGGTGTTACCGGTGGTGCCGGTGGTGCCCGGGGTCGCGGGCCCGGTGCCCGAGTAGTCCCGGCTGATGGCTTCCGCCGTGCGGCGCACCAGCGGGAGCAGGGTGAGGAGTTCCTCGGCGGTGACGACGACGTTCGGCGCGGAGACCGACATGGCGGCGACGACGCGGCCGTCCGCGCCGCGGACCGGGGCCCCGACGCAGTTGATGGATTCCTCGTGGCCACCGAGGTCGGTGGCCCAGCCCTGTTCGCCCACCTTCTCCAGCTCGCGCAGGAACGCGGCGGCGTTGGGGGTCGAACGGGACGTGTACAGGGGGTAGTCGAGCCGCTCGGCGACGGTGCGGCGCTCGGCCTCGGGGAGGTCGGCGAGGAGCAGCTTGGCGACGGCGGCGACCGTGATGGCGACCGGCTTGCCGATGCGCGAGTACATGCGCACGGGGTAGCGGCTCTCCACCTTGTCGATGTAGAGGACCTCGCTCTCCTCGTAGACCGCGAGGTGGACGGTGTGCCCGCACTTCTCGTTGAGGCCGACGAGGTGGGGGTGGGCGATCTCGCGGACGTCGAGGTTCTCGACGGCTTCCTGGGCGAGCGCGAAGAGGCGGGCGCCGAGCCGGTAGCGCTGGTCGGACTGGCGGTGGACGAGGCCGTGCTCGTGCAGGGTGCGCAGCAGGCGCAGCGCGGTGGACTTGTGCACGCCGAGCCGGTCGGCGACCTGCCCCAGGTCGGCGGGTCCCTCGGCGAGCAGCGGCAGGATGCTGAGCGCGCGGTCGACGGTCTGGCTCATGGCGTACGTACCTCCTCGGCGGCCTCGTGTGCGGCGGAGGTCCACCCGGGGCCGAGGTGCAGTCTCCCCCACGCGGCGCCGTCCAGGGCGACCAGCCGGTCGGCGTGGGCGCGGTGCGGGGGCGCGGCGAGGTCGCCGGGGACGGTGAGGGCGGCGGCGGCCCACAGGTGGCCGTGGCGCAGCCGGGCGGCGGCGGGCAGGCCGCGCAGGGTGGCGGAGAGGAACCCGGCGGCGAAGGCGTCGCCCGCGCCGACGGCGGCGACGACGTCGACGCGCGGGGCGGGTGCGAAGTGCCGGCCGCCGTCGCGGTCGTAGGCGACGGCGCCGTCGGCGCCCCGCTTCACGACGAGCAGGGCGGGCTCCGGCAGGGCGGCGCGGACGGCGTCGGGGCCGCCGGTGATCCCGAAGGCGTCCTCGGCCTCGTCCTCGCCGACGAAGACGAGGTCGGCGCGGCGGGCGAGGTCGAGCAGGACGCGGGCGGCGCCGGGCTCGGCCCACAGGCCGGGGCGGTGGTTGACGTCGAACGAGACGAGGGGGCCGCCCGGGGTGCCCGGCATGAGCCTACGGAGAAGGGTGAGGCAGTCCTCGGAGAGGGCGGCGGTGATGCCGGACAGGTGCAGGATGCGGCCGGCGCGCAGCGCGTCCAGGTCCATGGTCGCGGGCGACATGGCGGAGGCGGCGGACCCGGCGCGGTAGTAGGCGACCTCGTGGGCGTCGGTGGCCCGGTCGCCCGCGGTGCGGAAGTAGATGCCGGTGGGGCGGGCCGGGTCGCGGCGCACCCCGGAGACGTCGACGCCGTACGCGCCGATGGCCGCCACCAGGTGGTCGCCGAAGCCGTCGGCGCCGACCCGGCTGACCCAGCGCGCGCGGTGGCCGCCGGCGGCCAGGACGCAGGCGAGATTGGACTCGGCGCCGCCGATGCCACGCTCGAAGGAGGGCACGTCGGCGAGGCGTCCCGGGACGGAGGGTACGAACGTGACCATGGACTCGCCGAGCGCGACGACGTCGGGCGCGCTGACGTCGGATGCGCTGTGCGGGGCTGCGGGTCCGGTGACGGTCACGGGGGTCGGTCTCCTCACGGCGTGGGGGCCAACAGCTCCGTTGACCCGGCGTTGGCTCGGATGTTAGACAGCAGTAAGCGACATACGCAATGGCCGTTGCATATTTTGCAACCGCCCGCCCGGAGGAGGCACCGTGACCGCCGACAACGCCGTCGAGCGCCGCAAGGACCGTCTTGCGCGTCTCAAGGAGCTCGCGCAGGAGCGCGTGGACTTCCGCTTCAAGGGTCTGCCGCCCCAGGCCGGGGGGCTGACGGTCGCCGAGCTGGCGGAGCGTCGGCTCAACCTCTTCACGGACGGTTTCACCACCCCGGTCCTCGCCCTCTCCGCGGAGCGCCTGGAACACAACCTCGCCCTGATGGAGACGTACGCCACCCGGCACGGCCTCGCGTTCGCGCCGCACGGCAAGACGTCGATGGCCCCGCAGCTCTTCCGGCGCCAGATCGAGCACGGCGCGTGGGGCATCACCCTCGCCGTGCCCCACCAGGTGCGCGTGGCCCGGGAGTTCGGCACCGACCGGATCTTCCTGGCGAACGAGCTGGTCGACGCGGCGGCGCTGCGCTGGCTCGCCGCCGAGCTGGACGCCGACGAGGAGTTCCGGTTCATCTGCTACGTGGACTCCGTGCGCGGGGTCGAGCTGATGGACGCGGCCCTGCGCGAGGCGGGTGCCTCCCGCGCCGTCGACGTGGTCGTGGAGCTGGGCGCGGGCGAGGGCGCGCGGACGGGCGCCCGTACGGAGGCGGAGTGCGCGGCGGTCGCCGACGCGGTGGCCGCCGCCTCGACGCTGCGGCTCGTGGGCGTCGCCGGGTACGAGGGCGAGGTCCCCGAGGCGGACGGCGAGCGGGTCCGCGCCTGGCTGCGCCGCCTGGTGGCGCTGGCCGGCGGTTTCGACGCGGACGGCCGCTTCGCGGGGCTGGACGAGATCGTGGTGAGCGCGGGTGGCTCCGCCTGGTTCGACGCGGTGGCGGACGTGTTCGCGGAGGTGCCCGAACTCTCCTCCCCCGTACTGAAGTTGCTGCGCTCCGGCGCGTACGTCTCGCACGACGACGGCCACTACCGCCACCTCACCCCCTTCAACCGGGTCCCGGAGGAGGGGGCGCTGCACCCCGCGTTCCGGCTGTGGGCGCAGATCGTGTCGCACCCGGCGCCCGGCCAGGCCTTCACCAACGCGGGCAAGCGGGACGCGGCCTACGACCTGGACCTGCCCGAGGCCCAGGTCGTGCGGGACGCCCGTACGGGTGAGATCCGCGACGCCGCCGGGGTCTCGGTGACGGGCCTGTCCGACCAGCACGGGTGGCTCCGCCTGGATGCGGGGGTGGAGCTTCAGGTCGGTGACTGGCTCGGGATGGGGCTCTCCCACCCCTGCACCTCCTTCGACAAGTGGCAGCTGATCCCGGTGGTGGAGGCGGACGGCACGGTCGTGGACTACGTCCGCACGTTCTTCTAGGCACGCGCCGTGGCTCCCCCGGTTCGCTGCTCACCGCGGGCCGGTGGGGGCTGGTCGCGCAGTTCCCCGCGCCCCCGAAAAGCGCACTGCGTGCGCCTTGTTCGTCTGCGGGCCCGGTGGGGCTTCTCGCGCAGTTCCCCGCGCCCCCCGAGATGCGCACTGCGTGCGCCATCTCCCCTCGGGGCTGCGGCGGAGCCGCATGCCTCAGGGGCGCGGGGAACTGCGTGAGCAGCCACGACGAGACCGGCACCCGGTAACGCATCAGCACCTGGCACAGGAGAGGCCCCCATGGACCTGGTCATCAAGGACACCCGAGTCATCGACGGCACCGGAGGTGCCTCGTACCGCGCCGACGTGGCGATCGACAACGGCCGGATCGCGGAGATCAGGCGCGAGGGGCAGGGCCCGCGCCCCACGGGGGCCCGCACCCTGGACGGATCAAGCCTGGCGCTGGCCCCCGGCTTCATCGACATGCACGCACACAGCGACCTCGCCCTGCTGCGCGACCCCGACCACAGCGCGAAGGCCGCCCAGGGCGTCACCCTGGAGGTCCTCGGCCAGGACGGCCTGTCCTACGCCCCCGTCGACGACCGCACGCTCACCGAGGTCCGCCGCGCCATCACCGGCTGGAACGGCGGGGCGCCCGGGGACACCTCCGTCGACTTCGACTGGCGCACCGTCGGCGAGTACCTGGACCGCCTCGATGGGGGCATCGCGGTCAACGCCGCCTACCTCGTCCCCCAGGGCACGGTCCGGATGTACGCGGTCGGCTGGGAGGACCGCGACGCCACCCCCGCCGAGCTGGAGCGGATGAAGCAGCTCGTCGCCGAGGGCATGGAGCAGGGCGCCGTCGGCATGTCGTCCGGGCTCACGTACACGCCCGGCATGTACGCCAAGGACGCCGAACTCACCGAACTGTGCCGGGTGGTGGCCGGCTACGACGGCTACTACTGCCCCCACCACCGCAGTTACGGGGCCGGCGCCCTGGACGCGTACCGGGAGATGGTCGACCTGACGCGTACCGCCGGCTGCGCGCTGCACCTCGCGCACGCCACGATGAACTTCGGCGTGAACAAGGGCAAGGGCGTCGACCTGCTCTCCCTGCTCGACGACGCGATCGCGGGCGGCGCGGACATCAGCCTCGACACCTACCCGTACACCCCGGGCGCGACCACGCTCGTGGCGATGCTGCCCAGCTGGGCCAACGAGGGCGGGCCCGACGCCACTCTCGCGCGGCTGCTCGACGACGCGACCGCGGAGCGCATCCGCCACCACGTGGAGGAGACCGGCTCGGACGGCTGCCACGGCGTGCCGATGGAGTGGGACACCATCGAGATCTCGGGCGTCGCCGACCCGGCGCTCGGCGGCTACGTCGGCCGGACCGTCGCGGCGGCCGCCGCCGAGCGCGGCGAGGCCGCCTGGGTCACCGCCCGCCGCCTGCTGATCGAGGACAAGATGGGGACCACGATCCTCCAGCACGTCGGGCACGAGGAGAACGTGCGGGCGATCATGCAGCACCCGGTGCACACCGGCGGCAGCGACGGCATCCTCCAGGGCGCCAAGCCGCACCCGCGGGCGTACGGCACGTTCCCGCACTACCTCGGGCACTACGCCCGCGACCTGGGCGTCATGTCCCTGGAGGAGACCGTCGCGCACCTCACGTCCCGCCCGGCCGCGCGGCTGCGGCTGCCCGACCGCGGCCTGGTCCGCGAGGGCTACCGGGCCGACCTGGCCCTGTTCGACCCGCAGACGGTGGCGGCGGGTTCGTCGTTCGAGGCGCCGCGGACGCTGCCCGTGGGCATTCCGCACGTCCTGATCGACGGCCGTTTCGTGATCGAGGACGGGCGCCGCACGGACGTCCTCGCGGGCCGGTCGGTCCGCCGGACGGCCTGAGGCTCAGCGCACGCCGTGCGGCCGGAACTGGACGCTGATCCGGGGTCCGGTCGCCCGCGCGGACTTGGGGATCGCGTGCTCCCAGGTCCGCTGGCAGGAGCCGCCCATCACGATGAGGTCGCCGTGGCCGAGCGGCCTGCGCACGGCCGGGGCCCCGCCGCCGAGGGGCCGCAGCAGCAGATCGCGCGGCGCTCCGACGGACAGGATGGCGACCATGGTGTCCTCGCGGTCGCCGCGCCCGATCCGGTCCCCGTGCCAGGCGACGCTGTCCCGCCCGTCCCGGTAGAAGCAGAGCCCCGCCGTGGTGAAGGGCTCCCCCAGCTCCTCGGCGTAGTGGGCGGACAGCGCGGTGCGGGCGGCGCCGAGCACGGGGTGCGGCAGTTCGGCGGCGGCGCCGTAGAACTTCAGCAGGCGCGGCACGTCGACGACCCGCTCGTACATCTGCCGCCGCTCCGCCTTCCAGGGGACGGTCGCGGCGAGGTGTTCGAACAGGGTGTCGGCGCCGCTCAGCCAGCCCGGCAGGACGTCGATCCAGGCCCCGGCCCCGAGCACGGTGCGCCGCACCCCGGCGAGGGCGCCGAGCGCGGTCTCCTCGGCCTGGTCGAAGAGCGATCCCTGAAGCATGCTCCCCAGCGTACCCAACGAATAGAACAAACGCTCGAACACAACAGGCCGACGGTACGGAGTGGCTCATCTCACCCGCGCGGGCCGCGCCGCCCGGGAGCACGGCCGTAAAGTCGGACCATGCAGCTCATCCAGTCGACCAAGCTCGCCAACGTCTGCTACGAGATCCGGGGTCCGGTGCTCGAGGAGGCGATGCGGCTGGAAGCGGCGGGCCACCGGATCCTGAAGCTGAACACGGGCAACCCGGCGGCGTTCGGCTTCGAGTGCCCGCCGGAGATCCTGGAGGACATCCTCCGCAACCTCGGCGACGCGCACGGCTACGGCGACGCCAAGGGGCTGCTCGCCGCCCGCCGCGCGGTGATGATGCACTACCAGACGCTGGGCGTGGAGACCGACGTCGAGCACGTCTACATCGGCAACGGCGTCTCCGAGCTGATCGTGATGGCGATGCAGGGGCTGCTCGACGACGGCGACGAGGTGCTTGTCCCCGCCCCCGACTACCCGCTGTGGACCGCCGCCGTCTCGCTCTCCGGCGGCACCGCCGTGCACTACCGCTGCGACGAGCAGGCCGACTGGATGCCGGACCTCGCCGACATCGAGCGCAAGGTGACCGACCGCACCAAGGCGATCGTCATCATCAACCCGAACAACCCGACGGGCGCCGTCTACACCGACGAGATGCTGCGCGGCCTCACCGACATCGCCCGCCGCCACAACCTCCTCGTCTGCTCCGACGAGATCTACGACAAGATCCTCTACGACGACGCGACGCACACCCCGACGGCCGCCGTCGCCCCGGACCTGCTCACCCTCACCTTCAACGGCATGTCGAAGGCGTACCGGGTGGCCGGCTACCGCGTCGGCTGGATGGCGATCTCCGGCCCGCGCGCGCACGCGGCGTCGTACATCGAGGGGCTGACGATCCTCGCCAACATGCGCCTGTGCGCGAACATGCCGGGCCAGCACGGGGTCGTCGCGGCGCTCAGCGGCCGCCAGACGATCAAGGACCTGGTGCTGCCCGGCGGGCGCCTGAAGGAACAGAGCGACGTCGCCTACGACCTGCTCACGCGGATCCCGGGCGTCACCTGCGTGCGGCCCAAGGGCGCGCTCTACCTCTTCCCCCGCCTCGACCCCAAGGTCTTCAAGATCAAGGACGACCGGCAGATGGTGCTCGACCTGCTGCGCGCCGAGAAGATCATGGTGGTGCAGGGCACCGGGTTCAACTGGCCCGAGCCCGACCACTTCCGCGTGGTGACCCTGCCCTCGACCCGGCAGCTGACCGAGGCGATGACCAGGATCGGGAACTTCCTGGACGGGTACGCGCAGGCGTGAGGCCAACTTTGGACAGATTCTAACTTAGACACGTTCTAAGGTACGATGGAGACCAAGTAACCGCCTGCACGGCTGCCTGGAGGCCTCCCATGTACGAGCCGATCCGCACCAAGTCGGTCCACACGATGGTGGCCGACAGCGACTTCCCGCACCGCACCCGCGAGGAGGAGCTGGACATCCAGCTCGCCGGGCATCTGTCCGCGCTGCTCGCCCTGACCGACGAGATCCGGCTCGCCGCCGGGGACGCGGAGCTGGACGCCGCCGCGCGTGCGCTGGCCGCGCAGGTCGAGCGGCTCCGGGGCGGGCAGCCGGCCCGTTCCTCCGTCGCCGCCGCCGTGCACGAGCCGCATGTCGCCGCTCTGCACCAGCGGGCGCATGCCCTTGCCGGGCGGGCGCTGGTGGTCGCGGCGTCCCGGGCCGACACCAGTGCGGCGATTCTGGCCGCGCAGCGCATGGAGTACCACGCGAGCGCCGGCCGCTTGGTAGCCGCCTGAACCGGGCCTGGGGCCGCGGGCGGGGCGTGACTGAGCCCCCGCACGTCGTTGTGCGGGGGCTCAGTCAGGTCCGGCCTAGCCGAGGCGCTGTACCAGCTTCCGGTACTCGTCCCACAACTCCGCCGGCGTGTGATCGCCGAAGGTGTTGAGGTGCTCCGGAATCAGCGCAGCCTCCTCGCGCCAGACCTCCTTGTCGACGGTGAGCAGGAACTCCAGGTCCGCGTCGGCCAGATCGAGGCCGTCCGTGTCCAGGGAGCCCTTGGCCGGAAGGATGCCGATCGGGGTCTCGACACCTTCCGCCCGGCCGTCGAGGCGGTCCACGATCCACTTCAGGACACGGCTGTTCTCACCGAAGCCGGGCCACACGAAGCGCCCGTCCGCGTCCTTGCGGAACCAGTTGACGTAGTAGATCTTCGGGAGCTTGGCGGCGTCCTTGTCCTGCGCGACCTTCACCCAGTGGGCCATGTAGTCGCCCATGTTGTAGCCGCAGAACGGCAGCATGGCGAACGGGTCGCGGCGCAGCTCACCGACCTTGCCCTCGGCGGCGGCGGTCTTCTCCGAGGCCACGTTGGCGCCGAGGAAGACGCCGTGGTTCCAGTCGAAGGACTCCGTCACCAGCGGCACCGCGCTCGCGCGGCGGCCGCCGAAGAGGATCGCCGAGATCGGCACGCCCTTGGGGTCCTCCCACTCGGGCGCGATGATCGGGCACTGCGCGGCCGGGGTGGTGAAGCGGGCGTTGGGGTGCGCGGCCGGGACGCCGGACTCGGGCGTCCAGTCGTTGCCCTTCCAGTCGGTGAGGTGGGCCGGGGTCTCCTCCGTCATCCCCTCCCACCAGACGTCGTTGTCGTCGGTCAGCGCGACGTTGGTGAAGACGGAGTTGCCCCACAGCGTCTTCATCGCGTTGGCGTTGGTGTGCTCACCGGTGCCGGGCGCCACCCCGAAGAACCCGGCTTCCGGGTTGATCGCGTAGAGCCGGCCGTCCTCGCCGAACCGCATCCAGGCGATGTCGTCGCCGATCGTCTCGACCGTCCAGCCGGGGATCGTGGGCTCCAGCATGGCGAGGTTGGTCTTGCCGCACGCGGACGGGAACGCGGCGGCGACGTATTTCGACTCCCCGCGCGGCGGGGTCAGCTTGAGGACGAGCATGTGCTCGGCGAGCCAGCCCTCGTCGCGCGCCATCACCGAGGCGATACGCAGCGCGTAGCACTTCTTGCCCAGCAGGGCGTTGCCGCCGTAGCCGGAGCCGTAGGACCAGATCTCGCGGTCCTCGGGGAAGTGCGAGATGTACTTCGTGGAGTTGCACGGCCACGGCACGTCCGCCTCGCCCGGCTCCAGGGGCGCGCCGAGGGTGTGGACGGCCTTGACGAAGAAGCCGTCGGTGCCGAGCTCGTCCAGGACCGGCTGCCCCATCCGGGTCATGGTGCGCATGGAGACGGCGACGTAGGCCGAATCGGTGATCTCGACGCCGATCGCGGAGAGCGGCGAGCCCAGCGGGCCCATGCAGAAGGGGACGACGTACATCGTCCGGCCCTTCATGCTGCCGCGGAAGAGCCCGCCGTTGCCCTCGTTGCCCCGGAAGATCTCCCGCATCTCGGCGGGGGCCTTCCAGTGGTTGGTCGGGCCCGCGTCCGCTTCCTTCTCGGAGCAGATGAACGTCCGGTCCTCGACCCGCGCGACATCGGTGGGGTCGGAGGCGGCGTAGTAGGAGTTGGGGCGCTTGACCGGGTCGAGCTTCCTGAACGTCCCCTTGGCGACCAGTTCCTCGGCCAGCCGCTCGTACTCGGCCTCGGAGCCGTCGCACCACACGACGCTGTCCGGCTGGGTCAGTTCGGCGATCTCGTTGACCCACGAGATCAGTTCCTTGTGCTCGGTCGGAAGGGCCGGAAGGGTCGAAAGGGTCGAAAGGGTGGGGACGGGGGCCGTGTCGGTCCGGGAGAGGGGAGCCGCGATGTCGCGCGCCACGATCGCTCCTAAATGAGGGTGTTGTGTTGGGTGCCCCGTGGGGGCTGCGACCCGGACGCTGCGCCTCCCGTTCCACCGGGCTCCAGGGGACTGGAGCCGGTGAGCGCTCATCCGGTGCCGACCGCACTCATTTGATCATCCGACCGTTTCGCCCATCTGTCCAGGGGGCCTCACACTTGAGCGACGTGAGCATTGCCACTCGGTCCCGCGGGCTTATGGATCACGACTTCGGGCCACCCCGGCGGGATCCGACGCGCTCCCTCTCCACCGCCTACGGTCGCGTAGGTACGATGAAGGCCATGAGCGTCGCCGCAGAACAGCACGGAGTCCCCCTCACAGAGCCTTCTTCGCTGAAGCCACGACTGCGCGGCTGGCTGCACGCGGGCATGTTCCCCGCGGTACTGATCGCCGGCATCTTCCTGACAGCGCTGGCCGACTCCTCGCGAGGCCGCATCGCCTGCGGCGTCTTCGTCCTGACGGCCTGCCTGCTGTTCGGCGTGAGCGCGCTGTACCACCGCGGCACCTGGGGGCCGCGCGCGGACGGCGTCCTGCGCCGCCTCGACCACGCCAACATCTTCCTGATCATCGCGGGTACATACACGCCGCTGGCGATGCTGCTGCTGCCCGCGTCCACGGGCGAGACGCTGCTGTGGGGCATCTGGGTGGCGGCGGCGGCGGGCATCGCGTTCCGCGTCTTCTGGGTCGGCGCCCCACGCTGGCTCTACACCCCCTGCTACATCGCGATGGGCTGGGCGGCGGTCTTCTTCCTGCCCGACTTCATGCGCGCGGGCGGCGTCGCCGTGCTCGTCCTGGTCGTCGTCGGCGGATTGCTCTACAGCGCGGGCGGGATCATCTACGGCATCAAGAAGCCGAACCCCTCCCCCCGCTACTTCGGCTTCCACGAGGTCTTCCACTCGCTCACCCTCGCGGCGTTCATCGCGCACTACATCGCCATCTCGCTGGTGGCCTACCAGCACGGCTGACACCCTCCTCCTCTCCCCCATCACTGGCCGCGGCTCCCGGAGCCGCGGCCAGTTCTGCGTTTCCCCAACCTGACAGGAGATGTGGATTGACACGAACCACCAACTGACAGCTACTCTCATTTCATGGCTACTGTCACTCAGCAAGTGGAACCGCGCCTCGACCCCCGGCGCTGGTGGGCCCTCGGCGCCCTGGTCGCGAGCATGCTCGTCCTCGGTTTCGACATGACGATCCTGAACGTGGCGCTCCCGACGATCACCGGACAGCTGGGCGCCACCACCGGCCAGCAGCAGTGGATGGCCGACGCGTACGTGGTGGTGTTCGCGGCGCTGATGCTCCCTGCCGGACTCCTCGGCGACCGCTTCGGCCGCCGCCGGGTGCTGGTCGGCGGGCTCGGCGTCTTCCTCGCGGCGTCCGTCGTGGGCGCCCTCGCCTCGGACGTGACCTGGGTGATCGTGGCCCGGGCCCTGATGGGCGTCGGCGGCGCGTTCGTGATGCCGCTCGCCATCTCCGTCCTGCCCTCGCTCTTCCCGCGCACGGAGCAGACCAAGGCCATCGGCATGATCTCGGCGGCCTCCGCGCTCGGCCTGCCCCTCGGCCCGGTCCTCGGCGGCTGGCTGCTGAACCACTTCTGGTGGGGCTCCGTCTTCGTGATCAACGTGCCGATGGTCGCGATCGGCATCACCGCCTGCCTGTTCCTGCTGCCGGAGACCCGGGACCCGGCCGCGCCCCGGGTCGACGTCGTCTCCACCGTCCTCACCGCGCTCGGCCTCGGCACCCTGATCTACGCGATCATCGAGGGCCCCGGGAAGGGCTGGAGCGCCCCCGTCGTGCTCGGCGCCTTCGCGGCGGCCGTGGTCCTGCTCGGCGCGCTCGCCCTGCGGGAGCGGCGCAGTCCGCGCCCCATGCTCGACCTCACGCTCCTGAGCCACCGCGGGTTCCTCACCCATACGCTCGTGGCGACGTTCGGCATGTTCGTGCTCTCGGGGCTGATGTTCGTACTGCCGCAGTACTTGCAGGCCGTGCTCGGCACCGACTCCTTCGGCACCGGGCTGCGGATGATCCCGCTGATGGCCGGGATGCTGGCCGCGGCGAAACTCGCCCAGCTGCTCGTCGCCCGGTTCGGGGAGCGGGCGGTGATCTGCGTCGCGCTGGTGGTCCTCGCGTTCGCCGCGTTCCTCGGGGCGCGCACCACCACCGCCTCCGGGTACGGCTTCACCGCCCTGTGGCTGACCGTCGCCGGGCTCGGCTTCGCCTTCGCCATGATCCCCGCGATGGGCGGCGCGCTCGGCGCGCTGCCCAAGGACCAGGCGGGCCGCGGCTCCGGACTGCTGAGCACGGTCCGCCAGACCGGCAGCGCGCTCGGCGTCGCCCTGCTCGGCGCCCTGGTCGCGGGCGCGTACTCCGCCCGGCTCAGCACGGCCTCGGTCTCCGGTGCGGCGGCGGACGCGGCCCGGGACTCGGTGATCGGCGCCCATCTCGTCGCGGGCCGGCTCGGCGACCGGGCGCTGGCGGCCTCCGCCGACGCCGCCTACCTCCACGGCATGGACCTCGCCCTGGCCGTCATCGGCATCGCGGCACTGGTCTGCGTGGTCCTGACCGCGGCGCTGATGCCCGGCCGGGTGCCCCCGTCCGCGAGCATCCCCTCCCGGACGGAGGTGGCCCCCACCGGCGCGAATGCCCGACAATGACGGTCATGGCCGCCTCAGCACAGACCCCGGACGCCAAGCTCGGACTCCGGGAACGCAAGAAGCTCAAGACCCGCACGGCGATCCGCGAGGCGACGTACCGCCTGATCATGGACCAGGGGTACGACGCGACGACCGTCGAGCAGATCGCCGAGGCCGCCGAGGTGTCGCCGTCCACCGTCTTCCGCTACTTCCCGACCAAGGAAGACATCGTCCTCACCGACGAGTTCGACCCCGTCCTGGAGCGGGAGCTGCGGGCCCGCCCGGCCGACGAGTCGATCATCGACTCGCTGCGGCACGTCATCGAGGAGAGCCTGCTGCGCGCGGTGCAGAGCGAGGACGCCGAGGTGACCCGGCTGCGCACCCGGCTCCAGGTGGAGGTGCCCGCGGTGCGCTCCCGGATGATGGAGTCGATGTCGGTCACCGGCCAGATGGTCTGCCGCGTCCTCGCCGACCGCACCGGCCGCGACGCGGGGGACCTGGAGGTCCGGGTCTACGCGATGTCCGTGGTCGGGGCGCTGATGGAGGCGACGATGTACTGGGCCGAGCAGGGGGACGCGGGTGAGGCTCTGCGGGACGTGACGGTACGGGCGCTGGATGTGTTGCGGGACGGGTTGTAGGGGGCTGGGTTTTGCGGGGCCGGGTTGCAGGTGAGTCCGGATTTTGCGCGGCCGGGTTGTAGGGGGCCCGGATTTTGCGGGGCCGGGTTGTAGGTGAGTCCGGATTTTGCGCGGCCGGGTTGTAGGGGGCCCGGGTTTTGCGGGCGGGATGTGGAGGGGACCGACTTTTGCGGGGCGGGGGTCCCAACGCCCTTGGGCGGCGCCCGGGGGGAGTCCGCGCGGGCGATGTGCGTGGCGGCGAGCCCGGCCAGCTCGGGCGATGCCCGTGGCGACGAACCCGTCCGCTCGGACAATGCCCGTGGCGGCGAACCCAGCCAGTCGGGCGGCGTCGTCAGCGGCGATCCCAGCCCGCTCGGGCGATGTGCGTGGCGGCGAGCCCAGCCCGCTCGGGCCACGCCCCGCACAGCGAACCAGTCTCTTTGCGCGGCGCTCCCGCCCAGGACAACGAACCAGCCCACCCGGGGCGGCAGAATCCACGCGTCGGGCGGCGCCCCCCGTGCTGGACCGCCCCGCCCCCATGCGCCAGACGGCGCGGCCCAGACACCCCGGGCAGTCCAGCCCGGCACGCTTCACGTGGCGAGGCCGGGACAGCTCAGCCCTGGCGCTCGCCCGGCGAACCCCTCAGCCCCGGCTCTCCGTCAGCGCCAGACGCAGCCGCTCGGGATCCGTCTCCGGCCTCTCACACACGAACCGGCGGCAGACATACGCGGTGTCGCGGTCCTCGACCCGCGGTCGGTCCGCGAGCAGCGGAAGCTCGTCGCGGCCCTCGGGACCCGCGGCGACGACGGCACCGGGCGCGGTCCCGGTGAGCGCGATGTGGTGCAGCCGTCCGCCCACCTCCCCCACGACCGCGATCTCGCGCGGCCCGTCGAGCAGCGCCTCCGCGACCGCGAGCCCGTTGCCGATGAACCGGGGCGCGCGCGGTCCGAGCGCCTTGACCACGCCGAGGGCCCGTTCGGCCGCGCCGCGGTGCGGCTCGGACCCGGTGTGCGCGGCGTACGACAGCAGCGCCCCGGCCGCGGCGGTCCAGCCCGACGGGGTCGCGTTGTCGGTCGGGTCCTGCGGGCGCCGGATCAGCCGCTCCGCGTCGGCCGCGGTGTCGTACAGCGCGCCACTGTCCTGGTCGACGAAGCGGTCCAGGACGTGGTCGAGCAGGAACCCGGCGAACTCCAGCCACACGCCTTCCCCGGTCACCGACGTCAGCGCGAGGAAGCCCTCGGCGACATCCGCGTAGTCCTCCAGGACGCCGCTGTTGGCACCGGCCCGCCCGTCCTTGCTGGTCCGTGTGAGCCGGGCGAGGGGGTCCATGTGCAGCCGCACCAGCAGATCGCCCGCGGCCACGGCGGCGTCCACGAGGTCCTGGCGCCCGAAGTACGCGCCGGTCTCGGCCAGCGCGGCGATCGCGAGCCCGTTCCACGCGGCCACGACCTTGTCGTCCCGGCCGGGCGCGGGCCGCTCCCGCCGGGCGGCGCTCAGCGCCTGCCGGATACGCGCCACCTGCTCCGCGTCGAACACCTCATCGCCCTGGGGCAGTTGCAGCACGGAGGCCCCTTCCTCGAAGGTCCCCTCCGGCGTGACCCCGAAGTACCGGGCGGCGACGGCACCGTCCTGCGCGCCGAGCACCTCCTCCAACTGCGCCGGTGTCCACACGTAATAGGCGCCCTCGACGTGCTTGCCGCTGGCCGGGTCCTCGCTGTCGGCGTCCAGCGCGGAGGCGAACCCGCCCTCGTTCGTGCGCAGTTCACGCACCATGAAGTCGGCGGTCTCCAGCGCGACGCGCTTGGCCAGCTCCGAACCGGTCGAACGCCACAGGTGCGCGTAGGTACGGCACAGCAGCGCGTTGTCGTAGAGCATCTTCTCGAAGTGCGGAACCGTGAACTCGCGGTCCACGGAGTACCGCGCGAACCCGCCCCCGAGCTGGTCGTAGATCCCGCCGCGCGCCATGCGCTCACACGTGTCGAGCGCCATCTGGAGGGCCCCTTCGGCGCCCGTCCGGGCGTGGTGGCGCAGCAGGAACTCGACCACCATGGACGGCGGGAACTTGGGCGCGCCGCCGAACCCGCCGTACGTCGCGTCGTACTCCCGGGTCAGCCCGAGCAGCGCCTGCGCCAGCTCGCCCTCACCGGGCACCTGCGCGTCCCCGAGGTTCAGCGCGCGGCCGGCGAGATCCTGGGTGATCTTCGCGGCGACCTCGGTGACCTCACCGCGCCGGTCCGTCCACGCGTCCCGGACCCCGCCCAGGACCTGCGTGAACGACGGCATCCCGTGCCGGGGCTCCGGCGGGAAGTACGTACCGAAGTAGAACGGCTCGGCGTCCGGGGTGAGAAAGACGGTCATCGGCCAGCCACCCTGACCGGTGGCGGCCTGCACGGCCTCCATGTAGACGGCGTCGACGTCGGGACGCTCCTCGCGGTCGACCTTGACGGCGACGAAGTTGTCGTTGACGACGGCCGCGGTGGCGTCGTCCTCGAAGGATTCGTGCGCCATGACATGACACCAGTGGCAACTCGAATACCCCACGCTGAGCAGCACCGGCACCCCCCGGCGCCGCGCCTCCTCGAAGGCCTCGGCCGACCAGGGCCACCAGTCCACCGGGTTCTCGGCGTGCTGGAGGAGGTAGGGGGACGTCTCATGGGCCAGTCGGTTCGGCATGCCTCCATCCTCACCCATGAGCCGTCACGGTCGTGTCTCTGATCGCCGGGCCCCTCGCGCCTTCACCCCATACGAAGGACACTTGACCCGGAACTGTCATCACCGGAGGGGGACCGAAGATGCGGGACAGCCATCGGGCGGAGGCCGAGCGGCTGTTGGCCCGGGCCGTCGAGGAAGAGGTCAGGCGTTCGGGCGGGCGGACGGACGGGGGCGTGCTGCTGGCGCGGGCGAAGGGTGCGCTCGATGCCATGGCGCAGACCGCCGCCGAGGAGTACGCGGCGTACACCCGGGCGCTGGACGAGTCGGCGGTGGGGCGGCTGACGTTCGGGGAGCGGTTCGCCAAGGAGGGCGGGTCCACGCCGCTGATGGTCGCGGGGGTCGGGGCCGTCACCGCGGTCGTGGCCGACCTGGCGCTGGGCGCGGGCAGCGGGGTGGCGGTGGGCGCGGGCGCCGCCGTCGCCGTGCTCGGCGCGGCCGCCACCGTAGCGAAGGTGACCGCGTCGCACCTGCCGGCGGCGAGCCGCAGCGCGGGCGCCCTGAACCAGCCGGGCGGCCCCGAGCAGCTGCGGTTGCAGTGGCTGACCGCGCTGGACGTCCGCGGCATCCGGCCGTTCCTGGACCAGCAGCGCGTCCTCGCGGCCAGTACGGGCACGACGAAGAAGACGGCCGGGCCGGGCGCGCGGCGTACCGACAAGAGCGCGGCGGCGCGGCGGCGCAGCGTGCTGGAGCAGTCCTTCGGTCAACTGCCGGTGCCCGACGGGCCGTTCGCGGGCCGGCGGACGGCCATGGCGCGGATCGCGCAGTGGGTGCACGCGGCGCGGGCCAGTACCGAGACGCGGCCGACGGTGGTGGTGCTGCACGGGGCGCCGGGTTCGGGTCGTACGACGCTGGCGGTGCGGGCCGCGCACGAGCTGCGGGACCAGTTCCGCGGGGCGTGTGTGGTGGATCTGCGCGGGGACCGGGCGGACGCGGCGCCGCTGTCGACGCGGGACGCGCTGCTGCATCTGCTGAACCGGCTGGGCGCGCCGCGCGAGCAGTTGCTGTTCCGGGAGCGTTCGGTGCCGGACCAGCAGGTCAAGCGGTTGAGCGAGTTGTACCACCAGCATCTGACCGGGTTGCCGGTGACGATCGTCCTGGACGACGCGCAGGACGCGGAGCAGGTGCGCACGCTGATCCCCGAGCGGTCCGACAGCCTGGTGGTCGTCACCGCGCGCAAGCCGCTCGACCTCGGTGGGGCGGTGCCGGCCTGGGTCCATCAGCTGCCGGTGGAGGCGCTGGACGCGGCGGGCGCGGAGGAGTTGCTGCGGCAGGCCGCGCAGGAGACGGGTGATCCCTATGACGCCGCGTCCAGCGACGAGGTGCGGGAGTTGTGCGGCGGGCTGCCGCTGGCCCTGCGGATCGCCGGGTCGGCGCTCGGCCCGCGCACGACGCGTCAGCTGGCGGCGGACTTGCGCGCGTACGGGCCGGTGGAGGCGGTCGAGCGGGTGCTGTGGCTGCGCTACACCGACCAGTCCGATCCGGCTCGCCGGCTGCTGCGCCGCCTCGCGCTCGCCGGGCGGGCCTCCCTGGGCGCGGCGGCCGCGGCGGCGCTGCTGGCCACCGATGAGGCGGAGGCGGTCCGTCAGCTGACGGCCCTGTCCCGCGCGGGCCTGATCGACCACGTCCGCGGCAGCCGTTACCGGTTGCACGATCTGGTCCGTACGTTCGCGGCGGCCCGGCTCGCGGACGAGGAGGAGCCGGCCGAGCGCGCGGCGGCGCAGGAGCGGCTCATCCAGAACTACGCGGAGCTGGCCGACTCGGTGATCCGGCTGGTCGACGGGAACATGTCGACGCGGGCCGGGCAGCCGGGTCCGCACGGGTTCACCTCGCTGGATGCGGCGCTGCGCTGGCTGGACGACGAGTCCAGTTTCATCACGGCGGCGCTGCGGCACGCGGAGGACGTCAACCAGGAGGCGGTGCTCGGTCTGCTGGGCGCGCTCTGCGACTACTGCCTGCTCCGCGGCGACCTGTACCGCCTGGGTGAGATCAGCGAGCTGACGCAGGCGATCGACCAGGGGCTGCTGGTGCGCTCGGTGCAGTGGCGTACCGGTATCGCGGCCCGGCAGCTCGGCGAGCTGGACAAGGCGCGTACGACGCTGACGTCGGTGGTCGACCTGTACCGCGAGGCCCACCATCAGGCGGGTGAGGCGCGGGCGCTGTGCTCCCTCGGCATCACCCTGCACCATCAGGGGCAACTCGGCGACGCGGCGGCCAAGTTGCGTGAGGCGCTCGCGTTGCAGACGACACCGCAGACGCAGGGCGACCGCGGCTGGACGCTGCACGCGCTCGCGGCGGTCGAGCGGGACCGCGCCCATGTCCAGGAGTCCTTGGTCCTGCTGACGGACGCGCTGGCGCTGCACCGGGAGCACGAGTCGCTGCACGGCGAGGCGTGGGCCCACTTCCAGCTCGGGCAGTTGCGGCTGCGCATGGGCGATCTGCCGCGCGCCGACGCCGAGCTGCGTGCCGCCCTCGATCTGTACGGCCGCACCCGGGACAGCCGTGGTGAGGCGTGGGCGCTGACGCAGCTGGCGCGGGTCCGGCTGGTGGACGGCGAGGCGGCGGCCGCGGTCGACGGGTTGCGTCAGGCGGTCTCCCGCCACCGGGAGAACGAGGACGCGCGCGGGGAGGCCTGGACGTACTACTACCTGGGCCAGGCCCTGGAGGAGTCGGGCCACCTGGACCAGGCGGTGCGCGAGCTGGAGCGCTCGCGCACGATGTTCTCGCGGATGCGTGACGTGTACGGCCTGGCGTGCGCCCGGCACCACTCGGCGCGGGTCACCCGGGACCAGCGGGCGGCGCAGACCGGGTCGTTGCGCAATTCCGGGTTCGCCCGTCAGCTCCTGGTCGACGCGCGCGCCGACTTCCAGCGCATCGGGGTCGCGCACGGTGAGGCGTGGACCTGTCTGGAGCTGGCCGTCGTCGACGCGGGCAACGCGCGCCTGCCACAGGCGATGGCGCTGTGCGAGGAGGCGGCGGCGCTGTTCGCGTCCTACGGTGACCGGCGGGGCGAGGACTGGGCGGCGTTCTTGCGCTGCACTCTGCTCCCCTACGCCTCGCCGGGCGGCAGTGAGGTCGGCACGGCGGTCGCGCAGGAGGAGCTGGCCCAGCTCGCCCGGGCCGCCGATCCTGCCCGGGACGGCAAGCTCGACGATTTCATCGGCGCGTTCCAGCTGCTCCTGGAGCGCGGGGTGGAGCTGGACGCGGGCTGGCAGGCGTGGCGTCTCGGCATGGTGCCGAACCGGCACGCCCGGGATGTGATGGGGGTGCCGGCGGGCGCGGCGCGCCCGTGAGCCGGGGTCTGCCCGCCGGGTCCTATGCCGTGCGCACGCGGTACTGGAGGTGCAGCACCCGGTCGCCCTGGATCACCACGTGCGGGTCTTCGAGGAGGCGCTGTCCGTCGGCGGGGCCGAAGTAGCGCCGGCCGGAGCCGAAGAAGACCGGGGCGACGTCCATGGCGACGATGTCGACCAGGCCGAGCGCGAAGGCCTGGCCGCCGATGTCGCCGGCGGTGATCGCCACGGACCGCTCGCCCGCCAGTTCCTTGGCGCGGGCGACGGCCTCGGGCACGTCCGCGGCGAAGTGGTAGTGGTCTGCCTCGGGGTGCCAGCCGGCGGGCCGGGGCCGGTGCGAGACCACCACGACGTGCTCGCCGGCCGGTGGCTTCGCGTCCCAGCCGTTGGTCAGGTCGAACAGGCGTCGACCCATGATCGTCACGCCGAGGCTGTCCCACATGGGCTGGGTGTAGGCGGCGGAGGCTTTCGAGATCCGGAAACCGCCGCCGTCGCCGAGCGGCGTGTCGCCGTTGCCGTACCAGTCGAACAGCGGTCCGACCTGGTCCTGGGCGTCGGCGATGTAACCGTCCACGGAGACGACCGCGTGCATCAGTACAGGGCTCATACCCATACGACCTGGCGCGCCCGCGAAACTCATCGCGGGCACGCTGACGGCCCCTCCGAGGGCGCTGAGGGCGCCGGGAGCGCTAGGAGCGCTCGGACGCCTGGGCGGCGTCGGCGCCGACGGGCTCGGCGCCCGGCTTCTCCTTGAAGTCGACCTTGCGCATGTGCCGGTTCATCGACTTCATCAGGCCCCAGACGGCGAGGGCCATCACCGCGAAGACGATGAAGCCGAGCACGCCCGGAGTCACCTTGTTCTCGTCGACCTCTTGCGCGGCAAGCGGGACGAGATGGGTCATTGCCAGATTCGATGTCACATCAGGCATTGTGACGGACGCCCGCGAAGAGGTCGTCCTCGGGGAGGGAGGTGGCGACGAGGGACTTCGCCAGCTCGTACTCCTCGGTGGGCCAGACCTCCTTCTGGATCTCCATCGGGACGCGGAACCAGCCGCCGTCCGGGTCGATCTGCGTGGCGTGCGCGATCAGCGCCTTGTCCCGGATCTCGAAGAAGTCGGCGCAGGGCACGTGCGTGGTCAGCGTCCGCTCGGGCCGGCCGGACTCGTCGAAGCGCTTGAGCCAGTCCGCGTACGGCGACTCCAGGCCCCGCTCGATCAGGGCGTGGTGCAGGGCCTCGGTGCGGACGCGGTTGAAGCCCTGGTTGTAGTAGAGCTTGCTCGGCTGGAAGACCGGGCCGAACTCGGCCTCCGGGTACTTCTCCGCGTCGGCCGCGCCGTCGAAGGCCACCATCGTGATCTTGTGGGTCATGATGTGGTCGGGGTGCGGATAGCCGCCGTTCTCGTCGTAGGTCGTGATGACCTGGGGACGGAAGGAGCGGATCTGGCGCACCAGGCGGCCGGCCGCCTCGTCCACGTCCTCCAGGGCGAAGCAGCCCTCGGGCAGCGGCGGCAACGGGTCACCCTCGGGCAGCCCGGAGTCGACGAAGCCCAGCCAGTCCTGCTTCACGCCGAGGATCTCGCGGGCCTCCTCCATCTCCTTCCTGCGTACCTCGTGGATGTGCTCCTCGATGTAGGTGTCGCCCTGGAGCTTGGGGTTAAGGATGGAGCCGCGCTCGCCTCCCGTGCAGGTCACGACGTGCACGTCCACCCCCTCGGACACGTACTTGGCCATGGTGGCCGCGCCCTTCGACGACTCGTCGTCGGGGTGGGCGTGAACGGCCATGAGTCGCAGCTGCTCAGTCAAGACAAGATCCTCGGTGAAATAGGGCGCCCTGATGTGATGCGGCGCAGTGGGCGCTTCTATAGTGACCGAACCGGGGGGCGGAAAATTCCGGTGCCCGCCCCCGGCGGGCGATGTGAGAGGAACTGGCCGATGAGCGCCGTGCAGCAGCTGCCCGAGGGCCGCTACGGATCATCGCGCTCGGCCGACGCCCGCGCGGACCGCAAGCTGAAGATCGCCGCGATCGTCCTGGGCGCCCTGTTCGCCGCGATGATGTGCTGGTTCGGCTGGTACTACGTCGTGGGCAACAAGTTCAGCGGCGAGGTCATCGCCTTCAAGCCCTACGCGGACAACGTCAAGGTCCACCTGGAGATCCGCAAGGACGCCGGGACGAGCGGCTACTGCACGGTGCGCTCGCAGAGCGAGGACGGCGCCGAGGTGGGCCGCGCCGACTTCCGCTTCGACCAGCACGAGAAGCGGATCGACAAGATCGTCACGCTACGCACGACGGGCCGGGGCACGACCGCGGAGCTGGTGGGCTGCCACGCCGGCTGACCGCGCGCCTTGTGGGCCGGAACCTCGGCGGTGACCTGCGCCGACGGAAAACTGGTGCCGTATGTCCTCCCCCTTCGACCGCTGAATTGTTAGGCTCGTGGTTTCGCCCACCCGTGAGGGAACATCCTTCTGGGTAGGGCGTTGCTTTGTATTCCCAGCTTTGTATTTCCCAGTACCTACGAGGAGCGACCTGTGACCCAGACCAGCGAAGACGTCACCTGGCTGACGCAGGAGGCGTACACCAAGCTCAAGGACGAGCTGGCGTACCTGTCGGGTCCCGCGCGCGAGGAAGTCACGCAGAAGATCGCTGCGGCGCGCGAGGAGGGGGACCTGCGGGAGAACGGCGGGTACCACGCGGCCAAGGAGGAGCAGGGCAAGCAGGAGCTCCGCATCCGCCAGCTGACCCAGCTCCTGGAGAAGGCCAAGGTCGGAGAGGCGCCCGCCGCCAGCGGCGTCGTCGCGCCCGGCATGGTCGTCACGATCGCTTTCGACGGCGACGAGGACGACACCATGAGCTTCCTGCTCGCCTCCCGCGAGTACGCCAGCTCCGACATCGAGACGTACTCGCCGCAGTCGCCGCTGGGCATGGGCGTGAACGGCAAGAAGGTCGGCGAGGACGCCCAGTACGAGCTGCCGAACGGCAAGCTCGCCTCGGTCAAGGTCCTCACGGCGGAGCCCTACAACGGCTGACGCCCGAGCTGAACGACGGGCGAGGCCCCCGGAGCCGCTGTGCCGGCTCCGGGGGCCTTTCCCGTGTCCCGGGGCGCTCGACGGCCGGGAGTCAGGCCGCCTTGCGGTACTTGCGGACCGCCAGGGTGCGGAAGACCAGGATGATCAGCACCGACCAGATCAGCGTGGCCCAGACCGGGTGCTCCATCGGCCAGGCGCCGGTCACCGACTTCGGGACGCCGGCGATCGTGTTGCCGAACAGTTCGCGGGCGGCCGCCACCGTGGCGCTGAAGGGGTTCCACTCCGCCACGTACTGGAGGAACTTCGGCATGCCGTTGACCGGGACGAACGCGTTCGAGATGAACGTCAGCGGGAAGAGCCAGATCAGGCCGCCCGAGGTCGCCGCCTCCGGGGTGCGCACGCTCAGGCCGATCAGGGCGCCGATCCAGGTGAACGCGTAGCCGAGCAGCAACAGCAGGGCGAAGCCGCCGAGGACCTTGCCGATGTTCTCGTGCGTGCGCCAGCCGACGAGCAGGGCCACGGCGGCGAGGACGGCCAGCGTCACAGCGGTCTGCACGAGGTCCGCGAGGGTGCGGCCGGTCAGGACGGCGCCGCGGGCCATGGGCAGGGAGCGGAACCGGTCGATGAGCCCCTTGTGCATGTCGTCGGCGATGCCCGCGCCCGCGCCGGCCGTGGCGAAGGTGACGGTCTGGGCGAAGATGCCGGCCATCAGGAATTCCTTGTAGGCGCCGGCGCTGACCCCGGCGCCCGGGATGGCGATCGAGCCGCCGAAGACGTACGTGAACAGCACGACGAACATCACCGGCTGGATCACGCCGAACAGCAGCATCTCGGGGATCCGGGTCATCCGGATCAGGTTCCTGCGGGCGATGACCAGGGAGTCCCGGACGGACTGCCCGATGCCGCCCGCCGCACGTGGGGCGCGTACGGAGTCGGTGACGGCGCTCATGTACGGGCCTCCTCGGCCTGCTCGGGCTCCCCCGCGCCGCCTGGCGCCGCTTCGGCCAGGTGGCCGGTGAGGGAGATGAACACGTCGTCCAGGGTCGGCCGGCGCAGGCCGATGTCGTCGAGCTCGATGCCGCGGGCGTCGAGCTCGCGGATCACCTCGGCGAGCAGCTTGGCGCCGCCGGTCACCGGGACGGTCAGCTTGCGGGTGTGCTGCTCGACGGTGGTCTCGCCCTTGCCGAACCCGGCGAGGACCTGGCGGGCGCCGTCGATGTGCTCGCGCTCGTGCACGACGAGCTCGACGCGCTCGCCGCCGGTCTGCGCCTTGAGCTGGTCGGAGGTACCGCGCGCGATGACGCGGCCGTGGTCGACGACGCAGATGTCGTGCGCGAGGTGGTCGGCCTCCTCCAGGTACTGCGTGGTCAGCAGCAGCGTCGTGCCGCCGGCCACCAGCTCCTGGATGACCTCCCACAGCTGCTGCCGGTTGCGCGGGTCGAGGCCGGTGGTCGGCTCGTCCATGAACATGACCGGGGGCGAGACGACGAGCGCGGCCGCGAGGTCGAGGCGGCGGCGCATACCCCCGGAGTAGGTCTTGGAGGGGCGGTCGGCGGCGTCCACGAGGTGGAACCGCTCCAGCAGCTCCGCCGCCCGCGCCTTCGCCTCCTTGGCCCTCATCTGGTAGAGCTGGCCGACCATCTGCAGGTTCTCGCGGCCCGTCAGGTACTCGTCGACGGCGGCGAACTGGCCGGAGAGCCCGATCGAGCGCCGTACCTCGTTCGGATGCTTCAGTACGTCGATGCCTGCGACGACCGCTCTGCCGCTGTCCGGCGTGAGCAGGGTCGTCAGGCAGCGCACCGCCGTGGTCTTGCCCGCTCCGTTCGGTCCGAGCAGACCGAGGACGGTGCCTTCTGGTACGTCCAGATCGACCCCGTCCAGAGCCCGTACATCGCCGAAGGTCTTCACGAGCCCTTCGGCGTGGATGGCGCCTGGCATTGGTTCCCCCATGGGTTGGCGGGTGGTGCCTATGCGGTTATGTGCGGAAATTTTAGTGACACCGGGACAGCCCTGCCCGGCGAACGGGTGACGTGGGACACACCGTATCGCGATGTATCGCGTCTGCTCAACCGCTTTTCCGCAGCAGCTTCAGCCGGCCGGTCACCGGCGGCGCCTTGTCAGTCGATGACGGTGTAGCCGGCCTCGCGCAGCGCGGTGCGGACCTCGGCGCAGTGGGCGGGCCCCTTGGTCTCCAGGTGCAGTTCCACCTCCACCTCCGTGAGCCCCAGCCGCGGATCGGTCCGGACGTGGCCCACGTCCAGGACGTTGGCGTCCGCCGCGGACAGGACCCGAAGGATCGAGGCGAGGGCGCCGGGGCGGTCGGTCAGGCGCAGCCGCAGGGAGAGGTAGCGGCCCGCGGCGGCCATGCCGTGGGTGAGGACGCGCTGCATCAGAAGCGGGTCCACGTTGCCGCCGGAGAGCAGGGCGACCACCGGGCCCTCGAAGGCTCCGGGCTCGCTCAGCAGCGCCGCGACGGGGCTGGCTCCCGCCGGCTCCACGACCAGCTTGGCCCGCTCCAGGCAGAGCAGCAGCGCGCTCGCGAGGGCGTCCTCCGACACCGTGCGGACGTCGTCGACCAGGGTGCGCACGAGGCCGAAGGGGACGTCGCCGGGGCGGCCCACCTTGATGCCGTCGGCCATGGTCGCCGGGTTCGGGAAGGAGACGGGGCGGCCCGCCTGGAGGGAGGGCGGGTAGGCCGCCGCGCCCTGCGCCTGGACGCCGATCACCCGCACGTCGGGGCGGAGCGCCTTGACCGCGACGGCGATGCCGGCCGCGAGACCGCCGCCGCCGACGCCCACCAGGATGGTGCGCACCTCCGGGCACTGCTCCAGGATCTCCAGGCCGAGGGTGCCCTGGCCCGCGACGACGTCCGGGTGGTCGAAGGGGTGGATGAAGACGGCGCCGGTCTCGCGCGCGTACTCCTGCGCCGCGGCCAGTGTCTCGTCGACGACCTGGCCGTGCAGGCGCACCTCGGCGCCGTAGTCCCGGGTCGCGGCGACCTTCGGCAGGGGCGCGCCGACCGGCATGAAGACCGTGGCGCGCACGCCGAGGAGCGAGGAGGCGAGGGCGACGCCCTGCGCGTGGTTGCCGGCGCTCGCGGCGACCACCCCGGCGGCCCGCTCCTCGGGCAGCAGCCCGGCGATGCGCACGTAGGCGCCGCGCAGCTTGAAGGAGCCGGTCCGCTGGAGGTTCTCGCACTTCAGGTGGACCGGAGTGCCGGTGAGCTGGGAGAGGTGGTGGCTGTGGGCGAGGGCCGTGATCCGCGCCACCCCGGAGAGCATCTTCTGGGCGCCGCGGACGTCGTCGAGGGTCACGGCGGGCAGAGGGTGCGGCACGGAGTCGGAGGCGCTGTTGCTCATGACCGAAGTCTCGCAGCTCACGGCGGACGTCTCCCGGGATGTTCACGCTCCGAGACCGGATTGCGCAGCGCAGGTACGGTCGGCGCGTTCGCCGCGTACCCTGTGCCCCAATCCAGTGCAATCCACCACCCACGCATGAAGTGAGCCCCCGGCCATGCCCACACCACAGGAAATGATGGACATGACGACCGCCGGCGACACCGGCCTCCTCGAAACGCTCCAGCACGAGGTGGCGGTCTTCGCCCGCCGCGCCGAACAGACCCGGCTCGGCGGGGTCGGGCAGGTGCGCAATTCGATGGACCGTGCCGCGTATCTGCTGCTCAACCGCCTCGACAAGGAAGGCCCGATGGGCGTCAAGGCGCTCGCGTCGAGCATGGGGATCGACTCCTCGACGGTGACGCGCCAGGTCGCCCCGCTCGTCGACACGGGCCTCGTCAAGCGGACCTCGCACCCGGAGGACGGCCGGGCCGTCGTGCTCCAGCTGTCGCCGCGGGGTCTGGCCCGTCTCGACGAGGTGCGCTCCTCGCGGCGGGAGCTGATGGCCCAGTTGACGCAGGAGTGGGAGCCGCAGGAGCGCGAGCAGTTCTGCGCGCTCCTGACGCGCTTCAACAGCGCCCTGTCCGCCCGTCAGTCGGGCCAGGCGGCGCCCTCCGCCGACTCCTGAGGCCGCCCGCCGCGACCCTGTCGCAACCGCCGCGGCTCCCGCCTCTTGACCGGGGGGCCGCGGCGGGCCTCAGATGAAGCGTGCGCGAGCGGCAGGCGTCGAGGGACGCCCGCCGGGCCCGGGAGTTCGAGGCGTTCGTCGCGGGCGCGGCAGGGCGGCTGCTGCATGCCGCGACACTGCTCACCGCCGAGCCGCACGACGACAACCCGCGCGCGCAGAAGCTGCTCACGGCCGCGCTCGCCCGTACGTACGTCTCCTGGGACCGTCTTCGGGGTGAGGATCCCTACGACTGCGCCCGCACGGAACTAGGCGTCCGCTTCGCGCGCGGGGCGTGGCGCCGGCAGCGCGGGCGCGGCGGGGCGCTGGGGCGGCTGACGCCGCAGGAGCGGCTGGTGCTGGTGCTGCGGCTGTTCGAGGGCGTCGGCGAGGAACAGGTGGCGGCGGTGCTCGGGCTGCCTCTGGAGCGCGTACGGACGGTGCAGGCGCGGGCGATGGCGCTCGTCCTGCATCCGCCGCGCGGCCCCGCGCCCGCCGCGCGGCTGCCCGGGGCGGCGCCGGTATGAGCCTTCGGGAGCGGCAGGAGGCGACGGTGCGTGTGGTGCTCGGCGCCGCGCCGCCGCCGGTGGTCCCCACCGGGATGGGCGCCGCGGCGGTGCGCAGGGGCGGCCGGGCGCTGCGGCGCCGGCGGCTCGCGCGCCGCGCCGGGTGGCTCGTGCTCTGCGTGGTGGTGGCGGTGTTCGTGGTCTGGGCGACGGTGGCGCGGCCGTGGGCGGAGCCGCCCACACAGACGACTCCCCCACTGACCGGTTGGTGACCGGCGCCGCGCGGACCGGCGGGCCTACTTGTCGCCGAGCGCCTGCTGGAGGTCGGCCAGCAGGTCGTCGGCCGATTCGATGCCCACCGAGAGGCGGACGAGGTCGGCGGGGACCTCCAGGTCCGAACCGGCCACGGACGCGTGCGTCATGCGGCCCGGGTGCTCGATGAGCGACTCGACGCCGCCCAGCGACTCACCGAGCGTGAACAGCTGCGCGCGGTTGCAGACCTCGACCGCGGCTTCCTCGCCGCCCGCGACGCGGAAGGAGACCATGCCGCCGAACGCCTTCATCTGCTTCGCGGCGATCTCGTGCCCGGGGTGCTCGGGCAGGCCCGGGTAGAGGACCTTGGTGACGCGGGGGTGGCGGCCGAGCATCTCGGCGACGCGGGTGGCGTTCTCGCTGTGCCGGTCCATGCGCACGGGCAGCGTCTTGATGCCGCGCAGGACCAGCCAGGCGTCGAAGGGCCCGCAGACGGCGCCCATCGCGTTCTGGTGGTAGGCCAGCTCGTCGGCGAGCGCCTGGTCGTCGACGATCAGCGCGCCGCCGACCACGTCCGAGTGACCACCCATGTACTTGGTCATCGAGTGGACGACGACGTCCGCGCCGAGCGCGAGGGGCTGCTGGAGGTAGGGGCTGGCGAAGGTGTTGTCGACGACGAGCCGGGCGCCGGCCTCGCGGGCCACCTGGGCGACGGCGGCGATGTCGGTGATGCCGAGCAGCGGGTTCGAGGGGGTCTCGACCCAGACGGCCTTGGTCTGCGGGGTGAGCGCGGCGCGCACGGCGTCGACATCACTCGTATCGGCGACGGACCAGTTGACGCCCCACCGCGAGACGACCTTGTCGAAGAGGCGGAACGTGCCGCCGTAGGCGTCGTTCGGGATGACCACGTGGTCGCCGGGGGCGAGCAGGGCGCGCAGCAGGCAGTCCTCGGCGGCGAGGCCGGAGGCGAAGGCGAGGCCGCGCCGGCCGCCTTCGAGCGCGGCGAGGTTCTCCTCCAGGGCGGTACGGGTCGGGTTGGCGCTGCGGCTGTACTCGTAGCCGCCGCGCAGGCCGCCGACGCCGTCCTGCTTGTACGTGGAGACCTGGTAGATCGGCGGGACGACGGCGCCGGTGGCCGGGTCGGCCGTATTTCCGGCGTGGATGGCGGTCGTCTCGAACCCGCGGGGGGTGCTGGTGTGGCTGTGCGTGTCGCTCATGTGCCCCGAGAGTAGTGCCGCCGCGGCGGTGGAGCGGCCTCGGTTAGCTTTGTGGGTATGGGAATTCTCTGGGTCCTGATGGCCGTGCTGATGATCGCCTGGGTGGTGATGCTGCGGCGGCGCGGCGGCGGTGGCGGGATCCGGCAGGTCGCTCCGGGCTCGCCCGACGCGGCGGACCCGGCGGAGTACGGCTTCGTGCGGCAGGAGGAGCTGGACGTGCGCCTCCCCGGCCCCGACCAGGACCTCCTGGACGTGATGGCGGTCGTCCAGCGCAACCAGGACTTCACGGCCGCCGCCCAGCTGCTCGCCGGTACCGGCCGGGAGACCGAGACCAGGTGGGAGCGGGTCCAGGCGATCGCCGGGGCCGCCGCCATCGAGCTGGCGCAGACGCCGCGGCTCGGCGCCGGGTGGCTGCACGCGTGGCGGGCGCAGCGGCCCAAGGACGCGGGCGGGGCGCAGGTCTTCGCGGAGTTCCTGGTACAGCAGGCGTGGCGCCAGGGCGGGACGCCGGACGAGCAGCGGATCATCCTGGAGGAGGCGCGGGGCGCCTGCGAGCAGGCCGCGCTGCTCGCGCCCGGCGACCCCGTCCCGCACATCACGCACCTGGCGGTGGCGCGCGGGCTCGGTTACTCCCGGCCCGAGTTCGAGCAGCTGTGGCTGAAGATCCTGGACACGGCGCCCGGGCACATGGGGGCGCATCTGGCGGGGCTGCGCTACTGGACGGAGAAGTGGCACGGCTCGCGCGAGGAGGCGTTCGCGTTCGCGGAGGCCGCGGCGGCGCGCGCCCCGCGCGGTTCGCTGCTCGCCGCGCTCCCCCTCTTCGCGCTGTACGAGCACATGCCCGACCTGAATCTGGTGCGCGGCTTCTACGAGAGCGAGGTCGTCGCCAAGGCCCTGCACGGCGCCCTCTTCGCGGTCTCCGCGGCCCGCCCCGACGACCCGATGCTCGCCCACGTCCGCCATCTGCTGGTCTTCTTCCTGGTCCGCGCCGAACGCTGGGCCGAGGCGATGCGGCAACTGGTCCACGTCGACGGCCATGTGGGGGCGATCCCGTGGACGGCGGAGGAGGACCCGGCGGGGTCGTACGCGGTGTACCGGGCGCTGGCGGTCGCGGGGTACGAGGCGAATGGGGGGAGCCCGGCGAGCTTGCGGCACTGAGCCGCGGTTCGGTCGGGCCCGGGTTATATCGGTGGCGGTGCCCCGGCGCGGGCGCTCACCCTGGCGGCATGAACGTGACACCCCAGCATGAGATCCGCGCCCGGTACACGGAGTCCACCGTCACCGTCTACCAGGCGTACCCGCCGCAGATCGGGCTGCCGGCCGCGCGCGACGGGCGGTTTCCGGCCGGGTGGAAGCGGGACCGGATGACGTGGATCAAGCCGTCGTTCCTGTGGATGATGTACCGCTGCGGCTGGGGCATGAAGGACGGGCAGGAGGTCGTGCTCGCCGTGGAGATCGACCGGGGCGGGTTCGAGTGGGCGGTGCGGCACGCGTGCCTGTCGGGTTACGAGCGCGGGGTGCATGGCGATCAGGCCGCCTGGAAGCGGGAGTTGCGGCAGGCGCCGGCGCGGGTGCAGTGGGACCCGGAGCGGGACCTGCGGCTTCGGCCGCTGCCCCACCGCTCGCTCCAGCTCGGGCTGGCCGGCGAGGCGGTGCGGCGGTACGCCGATGAGTGGCTGGTCTCCGTCACGGATGTCACGCCGCTCGCCCGTGAGGTACGGGAACTCGTGGCGCGGGGTGACGAGGTTGCCGCGGGCCGGCTCCTTCCGGCGGAACGGGTCTATCCGGGGCACGAGCGGTTGACGGCACACCTGGCGGCAGCGACTGCGTGACGCCCGGGGGGCGTTGGCCCCGGTTCAGTGCGCGCGCACCCCGGCGATGAACGCGGACCAGGCGGTGCCGGTGACCACGAGGACGGGCCCGGCGGGGTTCTTGCTGTCACGGACCGGGACGACGCCCAGGCCGTCGGCGACCTCTACGCAGTCGCCTCCGTCGCCGTTGCTGTAAGTGGACTTGCGCCAGCTGGCGGCGCTGGGAAAGTCGCGGGCGACCTCCACGCATTCACCGCCGCTGCCGTTGCTGTAACTGCTCCTGACCCAGAGCGCGTCACTCAAGTCGGTCCGGCCGCTCGCCATTTCGGTATCCCTCTGCTGCTGCCTTGATCATGGCCAGGGACACGTCCGGTGCCAGTGCGACGGCCCTGAGCCGATCGTATGCCTTGCGATACTGCTTCACGAGGGCAGGATCGTCGATGGTCGTGCCGCTGTACGAAGCCTCCGCATAGATGAGCGGCGGAGCGTCCGGGAAGACCATGACCTTGATGGGTGCGGTCGTGAGAGGATACGGCCCGCTCTTCCGCAGAACGATCTGCGGAACGATCCGATGGCGGTCCGCCAAGCCCGCGACGTGGTCGAGCTGGGCGGCCATGGCGGGCAGTGGGACGACCGGATCCGTCAGCAATGACTCGTGCAGGACGGTCCAGTACTCCGGGACATCGTGGTTGTCGTCGAACAGACGGGCGCGGGAGAGACGGGCCGTGACCTTCTCCTCAACCCAGGCGTCGTCGGCCATGGGATGGGCCGCCCGTACCTGTGCCCGCGCATAGGGAGCCAGCTGTAGCAGGCCGGGGATGGTGCTGGGACACCACTCCTCGATGGTCTCCGCATGCCGCTCGGCCTCCAGCACCTGCTGGAAGTACGCCGCGTGCGGGCCCCGCCGGGCCTTGCCCACATCCTCACAACACCGCGCGAAGAACCCATCCGTGCCCAGTACTCGATCCACATGCTGCGCCAGCTCAAACGGCATGCGGCGCTCGCCGCGTTCAATATCGCTGAGGTGGGACTTTCCGTAGAAGCTGCCCGCGACCAACTCCTCCAGGGAGAGCCCGGCCGCCTCCCTCTTCCACCTCAACTCCTTGCCGTAGAAGGTCGGGACGCTCATCGAGCCGTCGATGTCCTTGCGTCGTGCCATCGCTCACCGCCAGAGGGGGCCGCTTCCGCAGCCCATGCTGCGTACGGGAAACGCTTCTCACCGTAGGGAGCCCGGCGTCACAGTGTGAGCGAATCGTCACAGTGCGCTCAGGAAGGTGACCCGTCCGTGACCGATCATCCCGCCGCCCTCGACCTCGACCTGCTCGCCACCGCGAGATCCGTCCCGGAGATCCGGCAGCGGCTACGGGCCCACCGCTACGAAGTGCGGCTCTGTGCCACCGAGTTGGTGACCAACGTCGTCGACCATCTCGGCGAGGGCACCCCCGTCTCCGTACGGGTCTACGCGACCGGGGACGACCGCACCCGCGTAGAGGTCACCGATCCCGACCCGCGGGCGCTGCCCGTCCTGCTGCACGCGACGCTGACGGACGAGTGCGGCCGGGGCCTGACGCTCATCGGGGCGCTCGCGCTGCGCTGGGGCGTGGAGCAGGGCGAACGCGGCAAGACAGTGTGGTGCGAGCTGCCCGCGGAAGAGTCCCCGTGAAACGCGTCTCCCTACTGCCCGGCCCGGAGGGCCTCCCGCATGGCCGACGCCGTGAGACTCGCGTCGTACTCCACTGGGACGCCCTCCACGAAGACCATCTCGCCGGGGATGTGGGCGGTGCGCAGCGGCAGAATCTCCTGGTAGGCGGGGGACGCGTACCAGGCGTGGGCGTGGGCCAGGTCCGGGAACTCCGCGATGACGAGGTCGCCGAGGCGCTCGCCCTCCACGTACTCGCTGGGCTTGCCATGGGAGAGGAAGCGGCCGCCGTAGGGGGCGAAGGTTCCCTGGACGCGCTCGATGTACTGGAGGACGTCGGGGTGGACGGGGGCCGTGGGGCGCAGTACGGCGATGGCGTAGGCACTCATGAGCGAGCCCTCCTCGGGGTCCGGCGGGGTGGATACGTGGATCCTGCCGGAGCCCGGGGAGGGCGTCGATTACCGCTGAGGTAACGGGGGTGGGACCGAACGGCTCAGATCGTGGCCGCGTCGATCACGAAGCGGTAGCGCACGTCCGAGTTGAGGACGCGCTCGTACGCCTCGTTGACCTGGCTGGCCTCGATCAGCTCGATCTCCGCGCCCAGGCCGTGCGCGGCGCAGAAGTCCAGCATCTCCTGGGTCTCGGCGATGCCGCCGATCATCGAACCGGCGAGGGTCTTGTTGCCGCCGATGAGGGAGAAGAGGTTGAGCGAGATCGGCTCCTCGGGGGCGCCGACGTTCACCAGGGCGCCGCCCGTCTTGAGCAGGCTCAGGTACGCGCCGAAGTCGACCTGCGCCGACACCGTGGAGAGGATGACGTCGAAGGTGCCCGCCAGGTCCTTGAAGGTCTGCTCGTCGCTGGTGGCGTAGTAGTGGTCCGCGCCCAGCTTCAGGCCGTCGTCCTTCTTGCGCAGCGACTGCGAGAGGACGGTGACCTCCGCGCCGAGCGCGTGCGCGATCTTGACGCCCATGTGGCCGAGGCCGCCGAGACCGACGACCGCGACCTTCTTGCCGGGGCCCGCGCCCCAGTGCTTGAGCGGGGAGTACGTGGTGATGCCGGCGCAGAGCAGCGGGGCCGCCACGTCGAGGGAGATGCCGTCGGGGATGCGCAGGGTGAAGCCCTCGTCGACGACGACCTTCTGCGAGTAGCCGCCGTAGGTGGGCTCGCCGTCCTTGCCGACGGAGTTGTACGTGCCGACGTTCCCCCGGACACAGTGCTGCTCCTGGCCGTTGCGGCAGGGCTCGCACTCGCCGCAGGAGTCGACCATGCAGCCGACGCCGACCCGGTCGCCGACCTTGAACTTGGTGACGCCCGAGCCGACCTCGGCGACGACACCGGCGATCTCGTGGCCCGGGACCATCGGGAAGATGGCCTCGCCCCAGCCCTCGCGGGCCTGGTGGATGTCGGAGTGGCAGATGCCGGCGAACTTGATGTCGATCAGTACGTCGTGCTCGCCGACCGTGCGGCGCTCGATGGTGGTGCGCTCCAGCGGAGCCTTGGCGCTGGGCGCGGCGTATGCGGCAACAGTCGTGGTCATGGTCTCCAGCGTGCCTGCCATCCGCATGTTCGCCCAGGTCACCGCTTTGCGTACGTCCAGCGGTCCTACTACTGACGGGGGCAGGCTCATGGGCGTAGGACCGGGAATACTGGCAAGCATGGACGACAATCCGGACCACCGCGGGCACGGCCCGGCCGACGGTCTCGACCAGCGGGCCGAGCTGAGCGAGTTCCTGCGCACCCGGCGGGCCCGGCTGAAGCCCGAGGACGTGGGGATCGCGTCCATCGGCCGGCACCGGCGGGTGCCGGGGCTGCGGCGCGAGGAGCTGGCGCAGCTGGCCGGGGTCTCGGTGGCGTACTACACCCGCCTGGAGCAGGGCAACGGGCGCAATGTGTCGGCGGAGGTGCTCGACGCGATCGCGCGCGCCCTGCGGCTCAGCGAGACGGAGCACGCGCATCTGACCCACCTCGCCAAGCCTCGGCCGCAGCGCCGCAGGTACCGGGCGCCGAAGCGGCAGCAGCCCCGGGTGGCGCTCCAGCACCTCGTCGACTCGATGGAGGGCGTGCCCGCGTACATCGGCGGCGCCCGCTCGGACATCCTCGCCTGGAACCGGATGGCGGCGGCGCTCTTCGGCGACTGGGGGGCGATGCCGGCCGGCGAGCGGAACTGGGCCCGGCTGACCTTCCTGAACCCCGACTACCGCGAGCTGTTCCGGGACTGGGAGCAGAAGGCGTCCGACATGGTCAGCTATCTGCGCCTCTACGCGGGCCAGCACCCGGACGACCCCGAGCTGTCGGCGCTGGTGGGTGAACTCTCCGTCAAGAGCGAGGAGTTCCGCACGCTGTGGGCCACGCACGACGTGAAGGAGAAGGGGCACGGGGTGAAGCGGATGCGGCATCCGCTGGTCGGTGAGCTGACCCTCGCCTACGAGACGCTGCATCTGCCGGACGACGACGGCCAGTTCCTGTCCGTGTACCACGCGGAGCCGGGCTCCCCCTCGGCGGAGGCGCTCCGCCTGCTGGCGAGCTGGGGGGCGGACGCCACCCGAGCGGGCACACAAACGCCCCGCTAGGGGCGCGGAGACCAGCCCCGGCCCCCGCACCCCAGTCCGGTCAACTCACCGTGTGCGGCCGCACGTTACGGCTGTCGCCGTAGTACGCGTCGTAGATCGAGACCGACGACGTGTTGCCCTGCTTGTCGGCGACGTCCGCGCGGAACGAGATCGACTTCCCCGCGGCCGGGTTCTTCACGAGGATCGAACCGCGGTGCACGTCGACCTTGCGCCAGTGCGCGCCGCTGTCGTAGGAGACGGACACGGACAGGGACTTGAGGTTGCTGCCCGCGGCCGCGCCCTGGACCGTGACCGGGATGGTCCGCGGCCAGCCGGCGGCGCCCTTGCTGTCGAGGCCGACGGGCGCGGCGAACCGGACGCCGGAGGCGGGGAGCCGGACGAGTCCGCCCGTGCTCTTGGAGCGGAACGTCCAGGTCGCGTCGATCCTGCTGGAGGCGGCCGCGACCTTCGCGGAGCGCGTGACGGAGGTCGTCAGCCGGTACGCGGCGTCGCCCGCCGGGACCCGGTAGCCCTGGTCGCCGAAGAGCGGGTCGGCGGCCGTGGCGACCTTGGTGCCGTTGCGGTAGAGCGTCGTGACGACCGAGGTGAAGTCCGAGGACCCCGCGTGCGTCTGGCCGTCGGCGAAGAGCGGCAGGTACCCGTAGAGCTCGTTGCCGTCGCGGAACAGGCCGTAGTCACCGCCGATCCGGGGCCCGAACACGGCCGTGTTGAACGTCTTGGCGTAACTCTTGCCCGCCGCGAAGGTCTGCGGGGCGCCGAGCGTGTAGGCGGCGTCCGCGACCGGGAGCCCGTCCGCGTCCTTGCCCGCGTACTGCGTGAAGTCCAGGCCCCACTGGACGCGGTCGCCGGTGGACAGGTGCAGGGTGCGGGTGCCGGGCAGCTTCTGCTCGACCGGCACGCCGAAGACGAAGTCCTCCGGCAGCGACGCGCTGACGTCGAGCGCCCCCGTCCTGCCGTCCGCCGCGGTGCCCAGGCCGGTGGTGACCGTGGCGAGTTCGGACGCCGCGAAGTGCTTGACCTTGGCGCCCTGGAGCTGGGTCACCGCAGCGGTGGTCGCCACGTCGTACTCGGCGTCGGCGCCCTTGGTCCACTGCCCGAACCAGCTCTGGGTGAGGCCGCCGGTCACGGCACCGCCGAGCGGCGCCACCCGGATGTTCGCGAACGAGTCGTGCATGACCGACAGGCCGACCCGCGCCGGGTCGTAGGTGTAGTCGACCGTCGCGCTGACCGGCTTCGCCCCGGCGTCCGGCACCGTGATGTCGGCGGCCTTCGCCTTGCGGGCGTCCAGCGTCAGCGACACGCTCCGGGTGACGGTGAGCGTCGGCTGCACGAGCCAGTCGACGCCGCCCTTGAAGTCGACGAGGTCGTCGGCGAGGAGTCCGTCCACCAGGTAGGTGCCCTTGGGCACGCGCAGCGTCACCGTGCCGCTCGCACTCTGCGGCGCGGAGAACTGGGTGTCCGTCGCGGCGCCCGCGTACCCGATCAGATCGGTCAGGTACGCCGGCTGCGGCTGCCCGTCCCGGCCGATGTGCTTGAGGGTCACGTCGTACGCCTCGCTCTCGCGCTCCACCGCCGCGGCCGTGCGCACGGACTGGCCGCCGCCGTTCGCCACGATGTACGCGGAGTACGCGCCGTCCAGGGTGCCGCCGAGCTTCGTGTCCGCCGTCAGGGCGACGTCGGCGGTGCCGCCCGCGGGCACGGTCACCTTCGTGGCGCCGAGGGTGAAGAAGCCGGCCGGGGCGGCCTGCCCCTTCGGGCCGGTGGCGGAGACCGTGAGGCCGAGGGTGACGTCCTGGGTGCCGGTGTTGCGGTACGTCACCTTCTTGGTGAGCGCCGTGTCGTCGGCGTGCGGCCACTGCGCGACGCCGAAACTCAGCGAGACGTTCTGCGCGAACACGGTCTGCCGGATGGCCCGGTCGACCTGGATACGGCCGCTGCCCTGCTCGAACGGCGTGTACGGGCCGCCTTTCGCCGAGCCGACGAGCGCGGCCTTCAGCTCCTGGTACGTCCAGTCGGGGTGCTGCTGTTTGAGGAGGGCGGCGGCGCCCGCGACGTGCGGGGTCGCCATCGACGTTCCCGAGATCGTCAGGTATCCGGCCGGCTTCTCGCCGACCTCCTTGGCGATGACGCTGCCGGGGGCCGCGGCGGCCGTGATGTCGACGCCGGGGGCGGTCACGTCCGGCTTGATCGCGCCGTCGCCGACGCGCGGCCCGGTGGACGAGAAGTCCGCCAGTTCGTCCTTGCCGTCGACGGCGCCGACGGTGAGCGCGGCGTCCGCGCTGCCGGGCGAGCCAACGGTGTGCGGCCCCTCGTTGCCCGCGGCGATGGTGAAGAGGATGTCCTTCTGCTCGGCCAGCTTGTCCACCTCGGCCTCGAGCGGGTCGGTCCCGGCGCTGTCGGCGCCGCCGAGGCTGAGGTTGACGATGTCGGCGCCCTGCTCCGCGGCCCACTCCATGCCGGCGAGGATGCCGGAGTCCTCACCGAAGCCGTCGTCGTCGAGCACCTTGCCGTTGAGCAGCTCGGCGCCGGGCGCGACGCCCTTGTACGCGCCGCCGGACTTGGCGCCCGTACCGGCCGCGATGGACGCGACGTGGGTGCCGTGGCCGTAGTGGTCGTTGGCGTCGGCGGCCGTCGAGAAGTTCTTCTCGGCGACGACCTGGCCCGTCAGGTCCGGGTGCGTGGCCGCGATGCCGGTGTCCAGGACGGCGATCTTGACGCCCTTGCCGTCGTACCCGGCGGCCCACGCCGCGGGCGCGCCGATCTGCGGCACCGACGTGTCCAGGCTCGCCCGGCGCACGCCGTCGAGCCAGACGCGGCCGACGCCGGCGGCGGTGGCGCCCTTGCCGTCCGTCACCGCGTCCCAGAGCTTGCCCGCGTCGTCCGCGGGCGTGCTGAGCGCGTCGGCGTTGAGCGCTGCGAGGCTGCGCCGCACCGTGGTGTCACCCGCGTCGCGCACCTGCGCCCTGGCCGCCGCGGCCGCCCCCTGATAGCCGACGATGACCTTGAGGCCGCCGCGCCGGGCCTTCGTGGCGGCCGCCCCGGACAGCTCGGTGACGTCGAAGAGGCGCCGGTCGAGCCGGCCCTCCGCGACGAGCCGCTGGGCATCGGCCGGCACGACGTACGTGTGGCCGCCGACCGTGCGCGTCCGTACGGGTATGTGCGCCCGGCCCGGGGCTCGCTGGAACCCGGCGGGCCGGCCCTTCGCGTCGAGCGTGACCCGGTCCCCGGTGATGAGCGTGACCTGTGTCCTCGGCTTCAGGCTCGCGCCGCGGTGCCCGGCCGCGGACGCCGGTGCCGCGGCCGACGGAACGGTCAGCCCTGCGGCCAGCGCGACGACGGCCGCCGCGGAGACGACGCCCGTGACGTGCCGCCCGCGGATCTGTCCCTGTCTGTGCACTTTCCCCCCTGGTGACGATGGTTCACCGAACGAGGACCACCATCGGCCCCCCTGCATGAAGAGAACACAGGGGGGCCACAGGTTGTACACGGGGGTCCCTTCAGGCCCCGCCGGACGCGCCGCGTCAACCTGCCGCGCACAGCACGGACCCCCGGCACGGCGTGCGTACCGGGGGTCCGGGCGGGAGCTGGTGAGCCGGGGTCAGACGGCCGAACCGGCCTTCCACGCCGACCAGTCCAGGTTCCAGCCGTTGAGGCCGTTGTCCGGGGCGACGGTCTTGTCACCGGTGTTCTTCACGATGACGACGTCGCCGACCATCGAGTTGTCGTAGAACCAGGCGCCGGGCGTGCTGGAGTCGCCCGCACCCTTGGCGTCCGCGAGGCCGACGCAGCCGTGGCTGGTGTTGGCCGAGCCGAAGATCGACTTGGCGCCCCAGTAGTTGCCGTGGATGAAGGTGCCGGAGTTCGACAGACGCATCGCGTGCGGCACGTCCTTGATGTCGTACTCGCCCTTGCCGTCGTCGTCGGTGAAGCCCACCGACGCGCCGTTCATCCGGGTCTCCTTGAACTTCTCGGAGATCACCATCTGGCCCTGGTACGTCTTGTTCTCCGGCGAACCGGCCGAGATCGGGATGGTCTTGACCGTCTTGCCGTCGCGGGTGACCGTCATCGTCTTGGTCTTCGCGTCGACCGTGGAGACCTGGTTGCGCCCGATCTTGAACGTCACCGTCTTCTGCTGCACGCCCGTGACGCCGCTCGCCCCCTCGACGCCGTCGAGGTCCAGCTTGAGGGTGACGGTGGAGCCGCCCTGCCAGTAGTCCTGCGGGCGGAAGTCGATCCGGTTGGCGTTGAACCAGTGGCCGACGACCTCCTGGCCGCTGCTGGCGGAGACCTTGATGTGGGACTGCACGTCCGACTTGTTGGTGATCGCCTTGTCGAAGTTGATCGACACGGGCATGCCGACGCCGACGGTCGAACCGTCCTCGGGCGTGAAGTTCCCGATGAAGCTGTTGGTCGGGGAGACCGTCGTGAACGACGCGTTCTCGTGCGCGACGCGGTTCTCCGAGTCGCTCGCCGTGGCGGCGATCTTGTACGTCGTCGCCCGGTCCAGCTGAGCGGTGGGCTTCCAGCTCTTCTTGTCGGCCGATATCTGCCCCGCGACCGCGGTGCCGTCGGCCGTCTTCATGGTGACGTCGGTGAGCGTGCCCTTGCGCACGGTGACCTTCGCGGCGTTGTTGATGCTCGCGTTGTCCGAGCCGTCCTTCGGCGCGATGCTGATCTCGGCCTTGGAGGTCTTCTGGGCCGCTGCCTCGTCGGCCTGCGCCTGCGACGACTCCTTGCTGTCCGTCGACGAGCCGGCCGAGTCGCCGTCGCCTCCACCACACGCGGAGAGCACCAGCACACCGCCGAGCACAGCGGACGCGGCCATCAGGCCCTTGCGCCGCTTACCGTCCGTCATCACACGCTTCTCCATAGTCGCCGAAATCCGACATTCCCCGACTGTCCCGAGACCGGTCACGAGGGAACACGAGGTCTCCCCTCAACCATCAATAACGCAGGACGCGGTGGATCCCGTTCCCGAGAGCCCTTGATGTGGGGGATGCCACGTCGTGCTCCCCCCACGAGGACCGCGGACCCCGGGCGGCGGCGGCCGCCCGGGGTCACCCGCTTCCGTCAGCCGCTACCCCTGCTCCTCGCCGTCGTCACCGGCATCATCCTCGTCGAGGTCCCAATCCGGCGAATCGGGGTCGTAGTCGACCTGCTCGCTGGACCAGGACGCCTGGACGAGTTCGGCCCCCGGCACGTCGCCGACCAGGTCGAACGGGTCGACGAGGTACGCGATGGCCTCCGCCTCGTCGTCCTGGACGGCCCCTTCCGCGTGCGCGCGCTCCTCGGCGGGCATCGCCTCGTCCTCGGCGACGCGCTGGAGCGCGGCCCCGGTCAGCGCCTCCGCGTCGGCGACCTCCAGGATCAATTCCACCTTCAGGCGAACAAAACGTGACGTCTCATCAGTGCTCATATGCCGGAGGGTACGGCCCGTCCGCCCCGTGACTTTCCCGTGACCCGCCCCTTTCACTAACATCGGCCCACACGGCCAATTCGCCAGCTCCACAAGGGGGATCGCTTCCGTGTCCGCCGCACGCCGATCGCTGTTCACCGCCACCGCCGCCGGGACCCTCCTGGCCGCGCTGTGGTTCGTCCCCAATGCCACCGCCACACCGGAGCACTCCACCAGAACCGACCACGCCGGCCAGGCCTCCACCGCGGTGCGGACCCCGTCCGAGCAGCAGCTCCGGCTCGCCGACACGGGGACGGTCGACACGACGCCGTACGTGATCGGCGGCTCGGCGTTCCTGGGCATCGGCGTGGGGTTCGTGGCCTACTCGGTCCGCCGCGGCCGTTCCCTGGAGGCGCCCGTCTGACAGACGTGGGGTGGGGCGGGCCCGGACCGGGCCCGCCCCACCCCACGGTGCGTCCCCGGCCTACGCGAGCGGTCCCGTGACCGCCTCGACGGCCGCGACCAGAGCGCCGCCGCGCACGAACGCGTCCGCCGCGGCGAGATCCGGCGCCAGGAACCGGTCGGGCCCGGGCCCCTCGACCCCGGCCTTCCGCGCGGCGGCGATGACCGCCCGCGACGCCGGGGCGGCTTCCAGGCCCTCCCGCAGCTCGATCGCGCGGGTGGCCGCGTACAGCTCGACGGCGATGATCCGCGCGAGGTTGTCGACGGCCGTACGCAGTTTGCGCGCGGCCGACCAGCCCATCGAGACGTGGTCCTCCTGCATCGCCGAAGAGGGGATCGAGTCCGCGGACGCCGGTACGGCGAGCCGCTTCATCTCGCTGACCAGCGCCGCCTGCGTGTACTGGGCGATCATCAGGCCCGAGTCGACGCCGGCGTCCGCGGCGAGGAACGGCGGCAGCCCGTGCGAGCGGTTCTTGTCCAGGAGCCGGTCCGTGCGCCGCTCCGCGATCGACCCGAGGTCGGCGGCGGCGATGGCCAGGAAGTCGAGCACGTAGGCGACCGGCGCGCCGTGGAAGTTGCCGTTGGACTCCACCCGCCCGCCGCCGGCGCCGTCGGGCAGCACGACGGGGTTGTCGACGGCCGCCGCCAGCTCGCGCTCGGCGACGAGCCGCGCATGCGCCATGGTGTCCCGGCCGGCCCCGGCGACCTGGGGCGCGCACCGCACGGAGTACGCGTCCTGCACCCGCGGCGCGTCGTCCTGGTGATGGCCCGTCAGCCCCGAACCGGCCAGTACGGCCAGCATGTTGGCGGCGCTGGCGGCCTGGCCCGGGTGCGGCCGGATGGCGTGCAGCTCGGGCGCGAGGACCCGGTCCGTGCCGAGCAGCGCCTCCAGGGACAGGGCCGCCGTCACGTCCGCGGCCTTGTAGAGGTTGTCCAGGTCGTCGAGGGCCATGAAGAGCATGCCGAGCATGCCGTCCGTGCCGTTGAGGAGGGCGAGCCCCTCCTTCTCGCGCAGCTCGACGGGGGCGATGCCGTGCGCGGCGAGCAGTTCGCCCGCGGGCCGCACCACCCCGTCGGGGCCTTCCGCGTCGCCCTCGCCGAGCAGCGTGAGCGCGCAGTGGCTGAGCGGCGCCAGGTCGCCCGAGCAGCCCAGCGAGCCGTACTCGTGGACGACCGGGGTGATCCCGGCGTTCAGCACGTCGGCCATGGTCTGCGCGACCTCGGGGCGGACGCCGGTGTGGCCGGAGCAGAGGGTCTTCAGACGCAGGAACATCAGCGCGCGGACCACCTCGCGCTCGACGCGCGGGCCCATGCCGGCCGCGTGCGAGCGCACGATGTTGCGCTGCAGCTGGGCCCGGAGCTCGGGGCCGATGTGCCGGGTGGCGAGCGCGCCGAACCCGGTGGAGACGCCGTAGACGGGGTCGGGTTTCGCGGCCAGCGCGTCGACGACCCCGCGGGCCGCGGCGAGCGCGCGCACCGCCTCTTCGGAGAGTTCCACGCGGGCGCCCCGGCGCGCCACGGCGACCACATCGGCAGCGGTGACCCCGGCTGCCCCCACCACCACAGTGTGCATATCCATATTCAGGAACGTACACAGTGAATCCGAAGATGTCACGAGCAGGGCACGGGAGGGCCCCTTACGCCGGGGGGCGCGGGTCCCGGCCGCGGATGCGGCGCCGCTCGCCCGGGACCGGCGGCGGCGCGTCGGCGAGCCGCACCACGGGGTCGTCGAGTCCGCCGCCGCGCCCCGCGACCACCGGTTTCGTGGAGCGCAGCGCCTTGGCCCGGTACTGCGCCGCGTCCGCGAGCCGGAACAGCCGCCGCGCGCTCGCCACCTCCCCGATCGGATCGCCGGTCGAGGCGATGCCGCAGGCCACCCCGTCGCCGAGCTCCATCTCGGCGGCCCGCGCGCAGACCTCCTCGCCGATCCGGACGACCTCGTCGGCGGAGGGACCCACGGCCAGCAGGCAGAACTCGTCCCCGCCGAGCCGCGCGGAGAGGGTCCCCGGCAGCATCGCCCCGCACAGCGAGAGCACCGAGCCGAACCGCTCCAGGAGCCGGTCACCGAGGGCGTGCCCGAGGGTGTCGTTGACCCGCTTGAGCCCGTTCAGGTCGCAGACCACCAGGCTGACGACGACGCCCTGCGCCACGTGCCGCTCCACCGCCTCCTCCAGCCGCAGGTCGACCAGGCGCCGGTTGGCCAGGCCGGTCAGGGCGTCGGTGAAGGCCAGCCGCCGCGCCTCCTCCAGCCGCTCGGTCTGCGCGATCCCGGCCGCGACCACGGAGGCGAGCACGGTGGCGAAGTCGGCGTCCCCCGGCCCGAAGACCGGCACCCCGGCGGGCCGCGCCACGTACAGCTCGCCCCAGGCCCGGCCGTGCAGCACGATCGGCGCGACGACGCAGCAGGCCCGCCCGCGCCGGCGCAGCGCCGCGACCCGCTGATGGCAGTACCCGGCGCGCTCGACCGGCCCGTCCGCCGTCTCCACCCAGGCGTCCGGCTCGCCGCCGCCGGCCCAGCGCTCGTGCAGGAACTCGGTGATCTCCGGGAAGCGATGCACCGGGTACGCCTCGTCCTCGGGGAACTCCTCCTCCCCCGCGGCCCGCTCCCCGACGTTCGCCAGGACCCGCAGCCGGCCGCGCTCGCGCTCCCACACGGACAGGGCGGCGAAGCTGCCGGCCAGGGCGTGGCAGGCGCCCAGGGCTGCCGCACGCCAGGATTCGCGTGGGGTCTGCGCGGCGGCCATGCCCTGCGCGAGCGTCACCACGGCGCGCAGCCGGACGTCGTCTCCCATTAGCCCAGGTTAGGGACATTTCCGGCACAACGGAGACTCAGGTACGGCCGTCCGTACCCGGCACGGCTCTCGTCGCGGCCGCTCGCGCAGTTCCCCGCGCCCCTGGGCGCCCTCTCGGCCGCGGCTCTCGTCGTGGCTGGTCGCGCAGTTCCCCGCGCCCCTGAGGGCTTGCGGCTTCGCCGCTGCCCCAGGGGCGCGATGAGATGGCGCACGAAGTGCGCATCTCAGGGGCGCGGGGAACTGCGCGACCAGCCCCCACCGGCCGGGCAGCCGAACGACCCACCCGGGATCATTCACCGGGCCACTGCGGCGCCCGCTTCTCGTTGAACGCCGCCACCCCCTCCGCCCGGTCCCCGGAAAACGCCACAGACCGCCACGCCGCATCCTCCACTTCAAGCCCGGCCCGCAGATCAAGCCCGTACCCGACCCGCAAGGCCCGCTTGGCGGCCCGCAACCCCACCGGCGAGTTCCCCCCGATCCGCGCGGCCAGCGCCAACGCCTCGGCCCGGTCCCGCCCCGCTTCCACCACCTGGTCCACGAGCCCGAGCCGCCCCGCCTCCTGGGCCTCCACCCGCCGCGCCGAGAAGATCAGCTCGGCGGCGCGCGCGGCCCCCACCCGGCGCGGCAGCAACTGCGTACCGCCACCCCCGGGGATCACGCCCACCGACACCTCGGGCAACCCCACGACCGCGCTCTCGTCGGCCACGATCAGATCGCAGGCGAGCGCCAGCTCGAAGCCGCCGCCGAGCGCGAACCCGTGCACGGCGGCGATCGTCGGCATCGGCAGCTCCAGTACGCCCGTGTACGCGGCCCGCGCCACGGGCCGCTGGCGCACCAGCTCGGCGTCGGAGAAGGAGTTGCGCTCCTTCAGGTCCGCGCCGACGCAGAAGGCCCGCTCGCTGCTGGACGTGACCACGACGACCCGTACGGAACGGTCGGCGCCCAGCGCCTCGCAGGCCGCGCCGATGGAGCGGGCCATGGCGCTGGAGACGGCGTTCATGGCCTGGGGCCGGTCGAGCACCAACTCGGCGACGACCCCCTCGTCCCCATGGCGTCGTACGGCCACGAAGTCCCCGAACCGCTGCTCATCACCCATGACTCGCCCTCTCCGGTTAACGCCAGTTAACCGTCAAGATGTCAGGTGCGCCGGGTCAGCGTCCAGGGTTCGACGACGCCGAGGCCGCGGACCGGCCGCTGCCACATCGGCTGGAGCGCGAACCGGTAGGAGGGGGGCTCCTCGCCCTGCTCCTTGGCCTTCTCCGCGGCGGCCGCCGCCTCCGCCTCGGAGGCGGGCGCCTCGGCGGTACGGACCAGCTCCTCGGCGAAGGCGCCGTCCACCAGCACGTTGTCCTTCGGCGCTATCGACGTGAGCCGGCTCGCCAGGTTCACGGTCGTGCCGAACACGTCGCCCATGCGCGTCGTGACCGTCCCGAACGCCATGCCGACCCGCAGCTCCGGCATCGTCTCGTCGTTGCTCATCGTCTCGATGAGCCGCAGCGCGATCTCCCCGGCGATCCCCGCGTCGTCGGCGGCGAACAGCACCTCGTCGCCGAGCGTCTTGATGAGCCGGCCGCCGTGCGCGGCGACGAGGTCGGCGGCGGTGGTCTCGAACGCCTCGACCAGCTCGCCGAGCTCCTCCTCCTCCATGCGCCGGGTCAGCCGCGTGAAGCCGACCAGGTCCGCGAAGCCGACCGCGAGCCGCCGGTCCACCATCTCCTCGTCGTCACCGGCCTGCACGACGCGGCCGGTGGCCGCGGCGAGCTGGCGCCGCCACACATAGACGAGGAACTCCTCCAGCTCGGGCAGGAGCAGCTCTATCAGCGGATACGTGACCTCGGTACGGGTCATGCCGGGCTCGGGCGGCTCGGTGAGCCCCTCCAGGAACGAGTCGATCTGCCACTCCGCGAGCCGGGCCGTGGTCTGGCCGGTGGACCGGGCCACCTGCACCGCCATCGCCTCGCTGAGCAGCCCCGCCTCGACGAGACCGGCCAGGCGGCGCAGTGCCAGCACGTCGGCCTCGGTCAGCGCCTTGGCCTGCCCGATGTCGGCGAAGCCCATGGCCCGCCAGAACCGGGAGGCCAGCTCCATGGAGACGCCCGCGCTGCGGGCCGCCTGGAACGGGGTGTACCGGCGCTCCGCCCCGAGGATCAGCTGTTCGAGCCGGAGCGCGAGGGGGTCCGCCGCGTCCTGCTCGTCCCCTTCCCCCTCCGGCTTCTCGGGGTCGGGTGGGGTGCCCGTGCCGGAGCCCGAGTCGTCGACGGTCACGCCTGCTGCCCTTCCGATCTGCCACGGTCAGGTATCGACCGGGCTCAACTCTACGGCAGGGCTTGTGCGCCACGTCACTCCGTTCGGGGCGAGTGTCGTGGCCCTGGCCCGCCGCTCCGGCCCGGGCCGAAGGGGCCCGTTTTCGGCTGCGGCTCCGGTGGGGGCTGGTCGCGCAGTTCCCCGCGCCCCTGGAGCATGCGGCGTCGCCGCAGCTCCCCGATGAGACGGCGCACGCAGTGCGCATCTCAGGGGCGCGGGGAACTGCGCGGCCCGCCCCCACCGGAGCCGCAGCCGAAAGACGAACCGGGGTACGTCTCACGCCGGGCGGAGATGGACGATGTCGCCCGCCGCGACGGCGACCCGCTCCCCCTCCGGAGGAGCGATCACGAGCCGCCCGTCCCCGTCGACGGCAACCGCCTCCCCCACAACCTCCCGCTCCCCCGGAAGGAACGCCCGCACAGACCGCCCCAGCGTGGCGCAGCCCGCCGCATACGTCTCCTGGAGCCGGGACACCCCGGGGTCCCCCTGCGCCGCACACCACTCCAGGTACCACCGCTCGAAGGACCGCAACACCGCCCGCAGCACCGGCTCCCGGTCCACCACCTTCGCCCCGGCCAGCACCAGCGACCCGGCCTGCGGCACCGGCAGTTCGTCGGCCCGCAGGGACACGTTGAGCCCGACCCCGATGACGATCCCGCCCCCGCCGGCCGCCTCCGCCAGGATGCCGCCGGCCTTGCGCTCCTGGCCGTCGACGGTGACGAGCAGGTCGTTGGGCCACTTCAGCGCCGTGTCGACGCCGGCCGCGGCGGACAGGGCCGTCGCGACGGCGACCCCGGTGAGCAGCGGCAGCCACCCCCAGCGCTCCACCGGCACCTCGTGCTCCCCGGGCTCGACCAGGAAGGAGAAGAAGAGCCCCGAGCGCGGCGGAGCCGACCAGCGCCGGTCGAGCCGCCCGCGCGCCGCGCTCTGCTCCTCGGCGACCAGGACGGTCCCCTCCCGGGCGGTGCCGGCCGCGGCCAGCGCCGCCAGGTCCGTGTTGGTCGACCCCGTACGGGGCACCACCTCCACGGACGACCAGAGCCCGTCGCCCCGGACGAGGGAGCGGCGCAGCCCGGCCGCTCCCAGGGGCGGCCGGTCCAGGTCGGACCAGCGGTTGTCGTGCGCGTCTTGACCATCTCGCGGCGTCATGCAACCCAGCCTAGGTGTGGCAAAGACCGCACTGCCGAACCGTATTCGCGCCACTACCCTACGAGTCAGTAGCCCCACGTGCATTCCCCGTACACCCGTCCCCGTGAGCAGCGCCGAATCAGGCAGGGAGCCGCATCCCGATGTCCGAGCTGGAAGATCCCCAGAATTCCCGGAAGACGCAGTCGAGTGCCGACATCCACACCACCGCAGGCAAGATCGAGGACCTGCGGCGCCGGATCGACGAGGCGACGCACGCCGGTTCCGCCCGCGCCGTCGAGAAGCAGCACGCCAAGGGCAAGCTGACGGCGCGTGAGCGGATCGGGCTGCTGCTCGACGAGGACTCGTTCGTCGAGCTGGACGAGTTCGCGCGGCACCGCTCCACCGATTTCGGCCTGGACGCCAACCGGCCGTACGGCGACGGCGTGGTGACCGGGTACGGCACCGTGGACGGCCGTCCCGTCGCCGTCTTCTCGCAGGATTTCACCGTCTTCGGCGGCGCGCTCGGCGAGGTCTTCGGGCAGAAGATCATGAAGGTGATGGACTTCGCCCTCAAGACGGGCTGCCCGGTCGTCGGCATCAACGACTCGGGCGGCGCCCGCATCCAGGAGGGCGTCATGGCCCTCGGCATGTACGGCGAGATCTTCCGCCGCAACACGCACGCGTCCGGCGTCATCCCGCAGATCAGCCTGGTCGTGGGCCCGTGCGCGGGCGGCGCCGTCTACTCCCCCGCGATCACCGACTTCACGGTGATGGTCGACCAGACCAGCCACATGTTCATCACCGGGCCCGACGTCATCAAAACGGTCACCGGCGAGGACGTCGGCTTCGAGGACCTGGGCGGCGCACGTACGCACAACGCGCAGTCCGGCGTCGCGCACCACATGGCGGGCGACGAGAAGGACGCGATCGAGTACGTCAAGTCGCTCCTGTCCTACCTGCCGTCGAACAACCTGAGCGAGCCGCCCGCCTTTCCCGAGGAGGCGGAGCTGACCCCCACCGACGAGGACCGCGAGCTCGACACGGTCGTCCCGGACAGCGCCAACCAGCCGTACGACATGCACACGGTGATCGAACACGTCCTGGACGACGCCGAGTTCTTCGAGACGCAGTCGCTCTTCGCGCCGAACATCCTCACCGGCTTCGGCCGCGTCGAGGGCCACCCGGTGGGCATCGTCGCCAACCAGCCGATGCAGTTCGCCGGCTGCCTGGACATCGACGCGAGCGAGAAGGCGGCCCGCTTCGTGCGGACCTGCGACGCCTTCAACGTCCCCGTGCTGACCTTCGTCGACGTCCCCGGCTTCCTGCCCGGCGTCGAGCAGGAGCACACCGGCATCATCCGGCGCGGCGCCAAGCTGATCTACGCCTACGCCGAGGCCACCGTGCCGCTCATCACGATCATCACCCGCAAGGCGTTCGGCGGCGCGTACGACGTCATGGGCTCCAAGCACCTGGGCGCCGACCTCAACCTGGCCTGGCCCACCGCCCAGATCGCCGTCATGGGCGCGCAGGGCGCGGTCAACATCCTGCACCGCAAGACCCTGGCCGCCGCCGATGACGTGGAGAGCACGCGGGCGCGGCTCATCCAGGAGTACGAGGACACGCTCCTCAACCCGTACACGGCGGCCGAGCGCGGTTACGTCGACGCGGTGATCCTGCCCTCCGACACCCGCGCCCACATCGTCAAGGGCCTGCGTCAGCTCCGCAGCAAGCGTGAGTCGCTGCCGCCGAAGAAGCACGGCAACATCCCCCTGTAGTCCCGACCTCGCGAGGAGCCCGGATCATGATGATCAAGGTCGTACGGGGCAACCCGACCCCCGAGGAGCTGGCCGCCGCCCTGGCGGTGGTCCAGGCCCGCGCCGCCGCCGGGACCGGTGCCCCGGACGGCGTGGCGGCGCGGGACGCGTGGGCCGACCCCGCCCGCATCGCCCGGCGCCGCCTGCCGGCCCCGGGCCCGGCGAGCTGGTCGCGCACGTACTGGCCCGCCTGAGCCATGCCCGCGCCGGGCGCCTGAGTACGCGTACTCAGGCGCCGGGCGCGCGGGCGCCGCAGTATCGGAGTGTGCTGTGGTCAGATCCCGAGGACGAGCCGCCCGAGGAGCTCCGCGAGACGCAGGAGATGCTGCGCCGCGCGGGGCTCGTGGTGGCGCTCGCCATGTTCCTGGCCATGGTGTTGGTGGGGATCGGCGTTCTGTAGGGGCGCTGCTGCGGCCCCCGCGGGTCGCCTAGGCTGGCCGGTATGACAGCCCCGCGCCGCCTCATCCTCGCTTCCCAGTCCCCCGCCCGCCTGGGCCTGCTGCGCCAGGCCGGGTTCGCCCCCGAGGTGATCGTCAGCGGGTTCGACGAGGACGCCGTGACCGCCCCGACCCCCGCCGATCTTGCCCTCGCCCTGGCCGAGGCGAAGGCGTCCGTGGTGGCCGCGCTGCCCGCGGCGGCCGGCGCCCTGGTCATCGGCTGCGACTCGGTCCTCGACCTGGACGGCGAGGCGCTCGGCAAGCCCGCCGACGCCGAGGAGGCCACGGCCCGCTGGAAGGCGATGCGCGGCCGGGCGGGCACGCTCCGCACGGGCCACTGCGTCCACGACACCGCGACCGGCCGGCACGTCAGCGCGACGGCCTCCACGGTCGTGCGGTTCGGCGAGCCGGGCGACGAGGAGATCGCCGCGTACGTGGCGAGCGGCGAACCCCTCTACGTCGCGGGCGCGTTCACGCTCGACGGCCGCTCCGCGCCGTTCATCGAGGGCATCGAGGGCGACCACGGGAACGTGATCGGCCTGTCCCTGCCCCTGCTGCGCCGCCTCCTGGCCGAACTGGGCGTCTCGGTCACGGAGTTGTGGGCTCCGGCGAGCTAGCGGGCGGCGCCGGCGGGGGCGCGGTGCCGTTCGCCGCCGCCGTGCCCGCGCCGTCCCTGCGGTCGTAGGCCACCAGGGTCAGCACGATCAGCGCGAGGACGACCATCATCAGCACGAAGGCGAGCCAGCCGACCAGGCCGATGGCGAAGGCGCCGAGCAGTCCGTGCACGACCGCCGCGCTGATCAGCAGGATCCGCCCGACGGTGCCCGGCGAGCGGTCGGTGGCCGCGGCGCGGGCGAGCACGAAGGCGCAGAGCGCCAGATAGAGCCCGAAGATCCCGCCCGCGACCCAGGCGCCGACGGACATCGCCCGCGGGTCGAGCCCGGCCAGCGACATGTCCTGCCGGTCGACGACCAGTCCCAGGAACCAGTTCATCAACACGATCCCGAGCGCCTCCGCGAACAGTACGATCGCGGCCACCCACGCCACCGGTCTGCGTGCCACCGGTCCCACCCACCTTCGCGTACGACAGTCGGTTACCCCGAGTAGGTCCGAGCCGACGTGAACGCTACTAATGGGTAAACCTTCGGACAAGGGGTCTGCCCCGGGCAAAGAATCATTGGGCCATTCGTAGGGACTCCACAAAGAAAGCCGTCCGGCCGCTGCGCGGTCGCACAGAGACCTTGACCACACCACCCGGCTAGGGTTGCCCCGGGGGATCCCGCACAGCCAGGCCGGACAAGGGAATTCACCGGGCCGACAGGCCCCGGGTGACCCTGCGTGTGGGCAAGGTCACCATTGGGAACGGGTCGTAACCCCGTGTCGGCAGTCCCTAAACTCGGCTTGTTTCAAGGAGGGAGCCATCGTGCGCAAGGTGCTCATCGCCAACCGTGGCGAAATCGCTGTCCGCGTGGCCCGGGCGTGCCGGGACGCAGGGATCGCGAGCGTTGCCGTTTATGCCGAACCGGACCGGGACGCCTCGCATGTCCGCGCGGCCGACGAGGCCTTCGCGCTGGGTGGTGACACCCCGGCGACCAGTTACCTGGACATCGCCAAGGTGCTCCAGGCGGCCAAGGACTCGGGGGCGGACGCCGTCCACCCCGGCTACGGATTCCTGTCGGAGAACGCGGAGTTCGCCCAGGCCGTGCTGGACGCGGACCTGATCTGGATCGGCCCGCCGCCGCAGGCCATCCGGGACCTGGGCGACAAGGTCGCCGCCCGGCACATCGCGCAGCGCGCCGGCGCTCCGCTCGTCGCCGGTACGCCGGACCCCGTCTCGGGCTCCGACGAGGTCGTGGCCTTCGCCGAGGAGCACGGCCTGCCCATCGCGATCAAGGCCGCCTTCGGCGGCGGCGGCCGCGGTCTGAAGGTGGCCCGCACCCTCGAAGAGGTGCCGGAGCTGTACGACTCGGCGGTGCGCGAGGCCGTCGCGGCGTTCGGCCGCGGCGAGTGCTTCGTGGAGCGCTACCTGGACAAGCCGCGGCACGTGGAGACCCAGTGCCTGGCCGACTCCCACGGCAACGTGGTGGTCGTCTCCACCCGTGACTGCTCGCTCCAGCGCCGCCACCAGAAGCTGGTCGAGGAGGCGCCCGCGCCGTTCCTGAGCCAGGCCCAGCTGGACGAGCTGTACGCGTCGTCCAAGGCGATCCTGAAGGAAGCCGGCTATGTCGGCGCGGGCACCGTCGAGTTCCTGGTCGGCGCCGACGGCACGATCTCCTTCCTGGAGGTCAACACCCGTCTCCAGGTCGAGCACCCGGTCACCGAGGAGGTCGCCGGCATCGACCTGGTCCGCGAGATGTTCCGGATCGCCGACGGTGAGGAACTGGGCTACGGCGACCCGGTGCTGCGCGGCCACTCCTTCGAGTTCCGCATCAACGGCGAGGACCCGGGCCGCGGCTTCCTGCCCGCGCCCGGCACCGTGACCACGTTCAACGCCCCGAGCGGCCCCGGCGTCCGCCTGGACGCGGGGGTCGAGGCCGGCTCGGTCATCGGCCCGGCCTGGGACTCGCTGCTCGCCAAGCTGATCGTCACCGGCCGCACCCGCAAGGAGGCGCTGGAGCGCTCCGCCCGCGCGCTGGCCGAGTTCGAGGTCGACGGCATGGCGACCGCCCTGCCCTTCCACCGCAAGGTCGTCACGGACCCGGCGTTCGCCCCCGAACTGACCGGCAGCGACGAGCCGTTCACCATCTTCACCCGGTGGATCGAGACCGAGTTCGTCAACGACATCCCGCCGTTCGCGCCGGGCGGCGCCGACGCCGAGGAGGACGAGGGCGACCGCGAGACGATCGTCGTCGAGGTCGGCGGCAAGCGCCTTGAGGTCTCCCTGCCGTCGTCGCTCGGCATGTCGCTGGCGCGGACGGGCCTCGCGGCCGGTGCCAAGCCGAAGCGGCGCGCGGCCAAGAAGTCCGGCCCCGCCGCCTCCGGCGACACCCTCGCCTCCCCGATGCAGGGCACCATCGTCAAGATCGCCGTCGAGGAGGGCCAGGAGGTCCAGGAGGGCGACCTCGTGGTCGTCCTGGAGGCGATGAAGATGGAGCAGCCGCTGAACGCGCACAAGTCCGGCACCGTGAAGGGCCTGTCCGCCGAGATCGGCGCCTCGCTCACCTCGGGCGCCGCGATCTGCGAGATCAAGGACTGAGCCGCCCCGCTCGTACGTGGCGCCCGTCGCACCGGTTCCCGGTCGGCGGGCGCCGCCGCGTTCCCGGGGTCCCGCACCGGCGCGCCGGGGTGATCAGGCATCCTTGGGAGACCCCGCGCACGCCCAGGGAGGTCCGATGACATCCGGCACCGAGCACCAGCGCGTCCGCCCCATGCGCGCGGACGCGCGCCGCAACTACGAACGGCTGCTCGCTCAGGCCCGGCAGGCGTTCGCGGAGCACGGGACGGGGGCGTCCCTGGAGGACGTGGCGCGCGGTGCCGGGGTGGGGATCGGCACCCTGTACCGGCACTTCCCCAACCGGTACGCCCTGGTGAGCGCGGTCTTCGAGGAGGCCGTGCGCGATCTGCTGGCCCGCTCCCGGGCGCTCCTCGACGCGCCGCGGCCCTGTGCGGCGCTGGTGGCCTGGCTGCGCGAGATCATCACGCACGCGAGCGAGTACCGGGGGCTGTCCCGGGCGCTGATGTCGGCGGCGGGGGACGAGAGTTCGGCGCTGGCGCGGTGCAGTTCGCCGATGCGGGAGGCGGGGCAGGCGCTGCTTCTGCGGGCGCAGCGGGCGGGGGCGGTGCGGGGGGATGTCTCCATCGGGGATCTGCTGCAACTCACCAATGCGATTGCGCTGGCCGCTGAGGAGACGCCCTCCGATCCGGACCTGGCGGACCGCCTCCTGCGACTCACCCTCCGAGGCATCACAACGGACCCGCCGCCGGCACCCTGACCCGTTTCCAGGCGCGCCTATCACCGGGCGCGGCACCGTCGTGGCCGGCAAACCAAGCCCCTCCGGCGATCGAAGAGCGGGGGCCGGGGCAGAGCCCCGGGGCGCGGGAGCGTCGTGGCCGGCAAACCAAGCCCCTCCGGCGATCGAGGAGCGGGGGCCGGGGCAGAGCCCCGGGGCGCGGCACCGTCGTGGCCGGCAAACCAAGCCCCTCCCGCGATTGAGGAGCGGGGGCCGGGGCGGAGCCCCGGGGCTCAGCACCATCGCCGGGCGCGGGAGCGTCGTGGCCGAGCGCGCAGTTCCCCGCGCCCCGGGGCGGCACCTACGAACCCCGGTGACATAACAGCCGCGGCCCCCCGGAGGGGCTAGCGGCGGCGGAGGTCCGCCACACGAGCCGGGCGCTCGGGCCCCGGGTCCATCCCGGCCGCGCTGCGCAACGGATGTCCCCCGCCAGGAAGTTGCTGCCGCCGCTGGCCCGGCAACGGCACATCCCGGCGCGACTGCCGCGCCGGGACGGAATCACCGCCTCCGGCCGCCCCCGACCCCGGCCCCGCCCCGGCGACCGCGATCTGCACCCCCTGATCGGCCAGCGCCTGCAACTCCGTGGCGGCCCGGTCGTCATGGGCGGGCGGCTCGTCGGTCACGAGCCGCGTGATCACATCCGTCGGCACCGTCTGGAACATCGTGTCGGTGCCGAGCTTGGAGTGGTCGGCGAGCACGACGACCTCCGCCGCGGCCTGCACGAGGGCCCGGTCCACCGACGCCGAGAGCATGTTGGACGTGGAGAGCCCGCGCTCGGCCGTCAGACCGCTGCCGCTCAGGAAGGCCCGGGTGACTCTGAGCCCCTGCAGGGACTGCTCGGCCCCGCTGCCCACCAGCGCGTAGTTGGAACCCCGCAGCGTGCCACCGGTCATGACGACCTCGACGCGATTGGCATGGGCCAGCGCCTGGGCCACCAGCAGCGAGTTGGTGACGACGGTCAGCCCCGGCACACGCGCGAGCCGGCGGGCCAGCTCCTGCGTGGTCGTCCCCGCGCCCACCACGATGGCCTCGCCCTCTTCGACGAGACCCGCGGCGAGATCGGCGATGGCCGTCTTCTCTGCGGTCGCGAGATGTGATTTCTGCGGAAAGCCGGACTCCCGCGTGAATCCGCCCGGCAATACCGCACCGCCGTGCCGGCGGTCGAGGAGTCCTTCTGCCTCCAGTGCGCGTACGTCCCGCCGCACGGTCACTTCAGAGGTCTGGACGACGCGGGCGAGCTCCCGGAGCGATACCGCTCCATTGGCCCGCACCATTTCGAGGATCAGTTGACGACGTTCTGCAGCGAACACGAAACTGACAGTAACCCCAACGACCGTCTGCTTTCAGCTGTTTGCGCCGGATTACAGGTTCTGTTCGCACAACACCCCTGGGAGTGGTATAGGCACGCCCCGGCCGCCTATCCGGCGCGCCTATGCCACCAGCACGGGCGACAACCCACGGTGACCTGTGGCGCGTCTACCCCCCGTCGCGGGCCGGCTCAGCCTTCTTCGGCGACCTTGCGCGTGTGCAGCTGCCGCGCCACTTCGGCGATCGAGCCCGAGAGGGACGGATACACGGTGAAGGCGTTCGCGATCTGTTCGACCGTCAGGTTGTTGTCGACCGCGAGCGAGATGGGGTGGATCAGCTCCGAGGCGCGGGGCGCCACGACCACGCCGCCCACCACGATGCCGGTGCCCGGCCGGCAGAAGATCTTGACGAAGCCGTCCCGGATGCCCTGCATCTTCGCGCGCGGGTTGCGCAGCAGCGGCAGCTTCACGACGCGGGCGTCGAACTTGCCGCCGTCGACGTCGGCCTGCGAGACGCCGACGGTGGCGATCTCGGGGTCGGTGAAGACGTTCGACGACACGGTCTTGAGGTTCAGCGGCGCCACCGCGTCGCCCAGGAAGTGGTACATCGCGATACGGCCCTGCATCGCCGCGACGGAGGCGAGGGCGAAGACGCCGGTCACGTCCCCGGCCGCGTAGACGCCGGGAGCGGTCGTGCGCGAGACCTTGTCGGTCCAGATGTGCCCGGAGTCCTTCACCTTGACGCCGGCGCCCTCCAGGCCGAGCCCCGCGCTGTTGGGGATCGCGCCGACCGCCATCAGGCAGTGGGTGCCGGAGATGGTGCGGCCGTCGGCGAGGGTGACCTCGACGCGGTCGCCGACGCGCTTGGCGGAGGCGGCGCGCGAGCGGGCCATCACGTTCATGCCGCGGCGCCGGAAGACGTCCTCCAGGACGGCGGCGGCGTCCGGGTCCTCGCCGGGCAGCACGCGGTCACGGGAGGAGACGAGCGTGACACGGGAGCCGAGGGCCTGGTAGGCGCCGGCGAACTCGGCGCCGGTCACACCGGAGCCGACCACGATCAGCTCTTCGGGCAGCTCGTCCAGGTCGTAGACCTGCGTCCAGTTCAGGATGCGCTCGCCGTCCGGCTGCGCGTCGGGCACCTCGCGCGGGTGGCCGCCGGTGGCGAGGAGCACGGCGTCGGCGGTGAGGGTCTCCTCGGTGCCGTCGGCGGCGGTGACGATCACCTTGCGGGAGCCGTCCAGGTCCTGCTGGCCGTCGAGGCGGCCGCGGCCGCGCAGCACGCGGGCGCCCGCGCGCGTGACCGAGGCGGTGATGTCGTGGGACTGGGCGAGCGCGAGCCGCTTCACGCGCCGGTTGACCTTGCCGAGGTCGACGCCGACGACGCGGGCCGGGCTGTCCGGGTCCGGGGTGTCGTCCTCGACGATGATGCCCAGCTCCTCGTACGAGGAGTCGAAGGTCGTCATCACCTCGGCCGTGGCGATCAGGGTCTTGGACGGCACGCAGTCGGTCAGCACCGACGCACCGCCCAGGCCGTCGCAGTCGACGACGGTCACCTCCGCGCCGAGCGAGGCCGCCACCAGGGCCGCTTCGTATCCGCCAGGTCCGCCACCGATGATCACGATCCGAGTCACGTACGCCATTGTCCCGCACCGCGGAAGGCGGTGCCCGGCCGGGGTGGCACGCACTTCGCTCCGATCACCGGCGACAACTGCCGTACCCTCGGACCCATGTCGCTCTACGCCGCGTACGCCGGCAATCTCGACCCGCGGCTCATGACGCGCCGCGCCCCTCACTCGCCGCTGCGCGCGACCGGGTGGCTGCAAGGCTGGCGGCTGACGTTCGGGGGCGAGCACATGGGCTGGGAGGGCGCGCTGGCCACGATCGTGGAGGCGCCCCGCTCGCAGGTCTTCGTCGCGCTGTACGACATCGCCCCCATGGACGAGGAGTCGATGGACCGCTGGGAGGGTGTCGGACTCGACATCTACCGGCGGATGCGGGTACGCGTGGACACCCTGGACGGCGAGGAGCCGGCCTGGCTGTATGTCCTGAACGGGTACGAGGGCGGCCTGCCCTCCGCGCGCTACCTGGGTGAGATCGGCGACGCGGCGGAGTCGGCGGGCGCCCCGCACGACTACGTGATGGAGCTGCGCAAGCGCCCCTGCTGACGCCGACCGGGTCCCGCCCGCCCGTCTGCCGGGTTGCGCATCCATACGCGGCCGACCGCCGGTGGTCCTGCCGCGCGCAGTTCCCCGCGCCCCTGAGAAATGCGGCGCGCAGCGCCTGCATCTCAGGGGCGCGGGGAACTGCGCGACCAGCCACGACGGCGCGGCACCCGCCGACCACCCCCACCGCCGACGGCGCGCAGCCTCGCCCGCCACCCCGAGCGGAGCGGTTCGTCGGAAACGACAAGACAACGATCGCAATACCGTGAGGCTCGTCATCTACGCGCGTAGGCCGGGAGCGGCTACCCTCAAGCGCGTGAACGCATCTGCCACTCCGGACATCCTTCAGGGCGACCCCTACGCCGCCGCCGACGCCGCCGCCGCTCGCCTGCGCGAGCTCACCGGCGCCGAGAACCACGACGTCGCCCTCGTGATGGGCTCGGGCTGGGCGCCGGCCGCCGAGGCGCTGGGCGCGCCCACCGTCGAGCTTCCCTTCACCGAGCTGCCCGGGTTCACCGGCCCGGCCGTGGCGGGCCACGGCGGCAAAGTCCGCTCGTACCAGCTCGGCGACAAGCGCGCCCTGGTCTTCCTGGGCCGTACGCACTACTACGAGGGCCGCGGGGTCGCGTCCGTCGCGCACGGCGTGCGCACCGCCGCCGCCGCGGGCTGCAAGACCCTCGTGCTGACGAACGGCTGCGGCGGCCTGCGCGAGGGCATGCGCCCCGGCCAGCCGGTCCTGATCTCCGACCACATCAACCTGACGGCCACGTCGCCGATCGTCGGGGCGAACTTCGTGGACCTCACCGACCTGTACTCGCCGCGCCTGCGCGCGCTGTGCCAGGAGATCGACCCGACGCTGGAGGAGGGCGTGTACGCCCAGTTCCCCGGCCCGCACTACGAGACCCCCGCCGAGGTCCGGATGGCCGGGGTCCTCGGCGCCGACCTGGTCGGCATGTCCACCGTCCTGGAGGCCATCGCGGCCCGTGAGGCGGGCGTGGAGGTGCTCGGCATCTCCCTGGTCACCAACCTGGCCGCGGGCCTGTCCGGCGAGCCGCTCAACCACGAGGAGGTCCTCCAGGCCGGGCGCGACTCCGCCGCCGGCATGGGCGAGCTGCTGACCAAGGTCCTCGCGAAGATCTGAGTTCCCACCCCGCACCCGTACGTACGCCTGACCGCCGAAGGAAGCCGACCGTGACCGAACAAGGCAGCGAACTGCTCGACCGGGCGAAGACCTGGCTGGCGGAGGATCCCGATGAGGAGACCCGCGAGGAGCTGGCCGCGCTCATCGACGGCGGGGACACCGCCGCGCTCGCGGAGCGCTTCTCGGGGACCCTCCAGTTCGGCACGGCCGGACTCCGCGGCGAGCTGGGCGCGGGCCCGACGCGGATGAACCGCGCGGTGGTCATCCGCGCGGCCGCGGGTCTCGCCGCGTACCTGAAGGCCAAGGGGCAGACCGGCGGCGTGGTGGTCATCGGGTACGACGCGCGCCACAAGTCGGCGGACTTCGCGCGCGACACGGCCGCGGTCATGGTGGGCGCGGGGCTGCGCGCTGCGGTGCTGCCGCGTCCGCTGCCCACGCCCGTGCTCGCCTTCGCCATCCGGCACCTGGGCGCGGTCGCGGGCGTGGAGGTCACCGCCTCCCACAACCCGCCGCGGGACAACGGCTACAAGGTGTACCTCGGCGACGGCTCGCAGATCGTGCCGCCGGCCGACGCGGAGATCGCCGCCGGGATCGACGCGGTGGCCTCGCTGCACGACGTGCCGCGCCCGGACTCCGGCTGGGAGACGCTCGGCGACGACGTGCTCCAGGCGTACCTGGCGCGCACGGACGCGGTCCTGGCGGCGGGCTCCGCGCGCACCGCCCGCACCGTCTACACGGCGATGCACGGCGTCGGCAAGGACACCCTGCTGGCCGCCTTCGCCCGCGCGGGCTTCCCCGCGCCGGTGCTGGTGCCCGAGCAGGCCGAGCCGGACCCGGACTTCCCGACGGTCGCCTTCCCGAACCCGGAGGAGCCGGGCGCGATGGACCTCTCGTTCGCGACGGCGCGCGCCCAGGCCCAGGCGCCCGACCTGATCATCGCGAACGACCCGGACGCGGACCGCTGTGCCGTGGCCGTGCCGGACGCCGCCGCCGAGGGCGGCTGGCGCATGCTGCGCGGCGACGAGGTGGGCGCGCTGCTCGCGGCACACCTGGTGCGGCGCGGCGCGCGGGGCGTCCTCGCGGAGTCGATCGTCTCGTCCTCCCTGCTCGGCCGGATCGCCGAGGCGGCCTCGCTGCCGTACGAGGAGACGCTGACGGGCTTCAAGTGGATCGCCCGCGTCGAGGGCCTGCGCTACGGCTACGAGGAGGCCCTCGGCTACTGCGTCGACCCGGAGGGCGTCCGCGACAAGGACGGCATCACGGCCGCGCTGCTGGTGACCGAGCTGGCGAGCGAGCTGAAGGAGCGGGGCCGTACGCTCCTGGACGCGCTCGACGACCTGGCCCTGGCCCACGGTCTGCACGCCACGGACCAGCTGAGCGTGCGGGTCGAGGACCTGTCGGTCATCGCGGCGGCGATGCGGCGGCTGCGCGAGAAGGCGCCGGTGGCGCTGGCCGGGCTCGCCGTCACCCGCGCCGAGGACCTCGCCGCCGGGGCGGGCGGGCTGCCGCCCACGGACGGTCTGCGCTACACCCTGGAGGGTGCGCGGGTCGTCGTCCGCCCGTCCGGCACCGAGCCGAAGCTGAAGTGCTACCTGGAGGTCGTGGTGCCGGTGGCCGACCGGGCCGGGCTGCCCGCGGCGCGGACCACGGCCACCGGGCTGCTCGACGCGATCAAGCGCGACCTCGCGGCGGCCGCGGGCATCTGACCGGGCCGCTCCGGGCCGGGGGCGGGCGCGCACTCGAACGGGTGACCTCTGCGGGGCAGTCGACGGAACCGGGAGCGACAGGGACCGGGGGCGACGGGAACGTTGCCCCCGCAGCCACCCCCGTCCCGCAGGAGCCGCCGACGTGTCCCCGACCGCCCCCGCCGAGGCCGCCCTCCTCCTTGAGACAAGGTCCTGCCGCCCGGCCCCGGGGCCCGCGACCGGGCTGCGCGGCCGGGGGCTCGCCGCCCTGCGTCGGGCCGCCCCCGCCCTGCTCGCCTACGCGGCCCTGCGGACGTTCGTGCTGCTCGTCTTCGGCGTCTGGGCGCACAAAGAGGGGCACGGCATCTGGCCCGCGCTCGCCGCGGACTGGGACTCCAAGTGGTACCTGGGCATCGCCGACCACGGCTACGAGCACACGCTCGGCACCCGGCGCGACGCCAACAACCTCGCCTTCTTCCCGCTCTACCCGTACCTGGTGAAGGCGCTGGCCGTCGTGGTGCCCGGCTCGCGGGCCACGGTGGGGCTGCTCTTCGCGGCCGGCTGCTCATTCGTGGCGGCCTGGGGGGTCTTCGCGGTCGGTGACCGGCTGCACGGGCGGCGCGTGGGGATCCTGCTGACCTTCCTGTGGGCCTGCTACCCCGTCGGCATCGTCCAGTGGATGGGCTACACGGAGTCGCTGTTCACCGCGTTCGCGGCGTGGTCCCTGTACGCGGTGCTGACCGGCCGGTGGGTCTGGGCGGGCGCCCTCGCGGCACTGGCCGGGCTGACCCGGCCGACCGGCGTCGCCCTCGCCGCGGCGGTCTGCCTGTGCGGCCTGCTGACGCTGCGCCGGGGCCTCTCCCGGCGGGCACTGTGCGGCGCGCTGCTCGCCCCGCTGGGCTGGCTCGGGTACGTGGGCTGGGTGGGCCTGCGCCTCGGGCGCTGGGACGGTTACTTCGCCGTCCAGCGGCTGTGGCGCAACGAGCTGGACGGCGGCATCGAGACCCTGCGCCGCTTCCGGGGCCACCTCGCCTACGACTCGTCGCCCGAACTCTTCCTGGTGCTGGTGACGGCGGTGCTGCTCGGCTCGGTGCTGCTCTACGGGTTCTCGCTCGCGGACCGCCAGCCGTTGCCGCTGCTGGTCTTCACCGGGGTGCTGCTCCTGATCGTGCTGGGCAGCGGCGGCGTCTACTTCTCCCGCGCCCGCTTCCTCGTCCCCGGGTTCCCGCTGCTGCTGCCCCTGGCCCTGATGCTGGCGCGGGCCTCGCGGCGGACGCTGACGGTGGGCGTGGCGGGCGCGGCGCTCGGGGCGGCGTACTGGGGCGGGTACATGCTGCTGGTGTGGCCGAGCGCGCCCTGACCCGGGCCGGGTGCGGCTCAGCCCAGCGCGATGAGGACGCCGAGCAGGACCGCGCCGGCCACGGCCGGAACGATGATCTCGTAGGCCCAGCGGACGGCCGGCTCGCCCTGCGCGGCCGGGGTCTGCGCCCGGGACGCGTGCAGCTCGCGCAGTTCGTCCATGGAGTGGTCGGCGGGGGCGCGCCGCACGGCCGGCTCCTGCGCCTCGGGCATCGGGGGCTGTCCGCGCCGGCCCGCCGGACGCGGGCGCGCCGGGCGCTGCGCCTTGCGGCGGGCCCGCAGGGAGACCGGGATCGACCAGAGCTGGTACTTGGTGCCGGCCTCGTCGAAGACCTCGTTCGAGTACCCGGAGCGGAAGGAGGCGACGGCGCCCCAGGGGAGGGTGATGTCGCGGAAGGGGTTGCGCACGCGCAGCCGGTCCTCGTTGCCGAACACGGCCGGGCGCAGGGTGAACGCCACCACCAGCGGCACCGCGAGGAGCAGCGCCGCGAGCGCCAGCCACGGGGTGCGGCCCGCCCCGCTGATCAGCGCGTCGGCGCCGAGCCAGGCGCCGACGGCGAGCAGCACGACACCGCCCGCGATGCCGGCGGGCGACCGGTAGATCCGGTCCGGGGAGGTGGAGGGGCGGGTGCTCATGGTCCCGATTGTGCCTGACGCTGCGCCGGGCTCCGGCGGGACCTGCGTGCGGGGCGTCTCCGACGGGTCTCGTCACCCCGGGCGCGCCACCATCGTGGCCGACCGCGCCGTTCCCCGCGCCCCCAGGCAAATCAAGCCCCTCCGGCGATTGAGGAGCAGGGACCGGGGCGGAGCCCCGGGGCTCAGCATCGTCGCCGGGTGCGGGATCGTCGTGGCTGAGCGCGCAGTTCCCCGCGCCCCTGAAGGCGGCACTCGACAACCCCGGGCGCTCTCAAACCCGCGGACCCGAACCCAAACCCGCCCCTATACATCCGCTACGCGCGTAGATATGCTCCCCTCGTGACCATGCCCACTACACCCACCACCGCACCCGCGGAGCAACACGCGCTGACCGACGCCGTCGCCTCCGAGGCCACATTGCGCCGATTCCTCCAGGGCCTGCCTGGCGTGGACGCCGTGGGCCTGGAGAGCCGCGCCGCCGCGCTCGGTACGCGGTCCATCAAGACCACGGCGAAGGCGTACGCCATCGACCTGGCCATCTCGATGATCGACCTGACGACCCTGGAAGGCGCCGACACCCCGGGCAAGGTCCGGGCCCTGGGCGCCAAGGCCGCCCACCCCGACCCGACCGACCGCACGGCGCCCCGCACCGCCGCCGTCTGCGTCTACCCGGACATGGTCGCCACCGCGAAGGAGGCCGTCGCCGGCACCGGCGTCAAGGTCGCCTCCGTCGCCACCGCCTTCCCGGCCGGCCGCGCCGCCCTCGACGTGAAGCTCGGGGACGTCCGCGAGGCCGTCGCCGCGGGGGCCGATGAGATCGACATGGTCATCGACCGTGGCGCCTTCCTCACCGGCAAGTACCTGAAGGTCCATGACGAGATCCGCGCGGTCAAGGAGGCCGCCGGCTCCGCCCGGCTCAAGGTCATCTTCGAGACCGGCGAGTTGTCGACGTACGACAACATCCGCCGCGCGAGCTGGATCGGCATGCTGGCCGGCGCCGACTTCATCAAGACCTCGACCGGCAAGGTCGGGGTGAACGCCACCCCGGCCAACACCCTGCTGATGCTGGAGGCCGTCCGCGACTTCCGCGCCGCCACCGGCGTGCAGATCGGCGTGAAGCCCGCCGGCGGCATCCGCACGTCGAAGGACGCCGTCAAGTTCCTCGTGATCGTGAACGAGACCGTGGGCGCGGACTGGCTCGACAACCACTGGTTCCGGTTCGGCGCCTCCAGCCTCCTGAGCGACCTGCTGATGCAGCGCCAGAAGCTGGCCACCGGCCGCTACTCCGGTCCCGACTACGTGACGGTGGACTGATCACCATGACCAACACAGCACCCGCCTTCGAGTACGCGCCCGCGCCCGAGTCGCGCGCCGTGGTCGACATCGCCCCGTCCTACGGGCTGTTCATCGACGGCGAGTTCACCGAGGCCGCCGACGGCAAGGTCTTCAAGACCGTCTCCCCCTCCACCGAAGAGGTCCTCTCCGAGGTGGCGCGGGCCGGCGAGGCCGACGTGACCCGCGCGGTGGAGGCCGCCCGCACGGCGTTCGAGAAGTGGTCGGCGCTGCCCGGCGCCGAGCGCGGCAAGTACCTCTTCCGGATCGCCCGCATCATCCAGGAGCGCTCCCGCGAGCTGGCCGTCCTGGAGACGCTGGACAACGGCAAGCCCATCAAGGAGACGAGGGACGCCGACCTCCCCCTCGTCGCCGCGCACTTCTTCTACTACGCGGGCTGGGCCGACAAGCTCGGCCACGCCGGCTTCGGCCCCGCCCCGCGGCCGCTGGGCGTCGCCGGCCAGGTCATCCCCTGGAACTTCCCGCTGCTCATGCTCGCCTGGAAGATCGCCCCGGCGCTCGCCACCGGCAACACGGTGGTCCTCAAGCCCGCCGAGACGACCCCGCTCTCCGCCCTGTTCTTCGCCGACATCTGCCGCCAGGCCGGTCTGCCCAAGGGCGTGGTGAACATCCTGCCCGGGTACGGCGACGCGGGCGCCGCGCTCGTCGCGCACCCGGGCGTGGACAAGGTGGCCTTCACCGGTTCCACGGCCGTCGGCAAGCAGATCGCCCGTACCGTCGCGGGGACGGAGAAGAAGGTCACGCTGGAGCTGGGCGGCAAGGGCGCCAACATCGTCTTCGACGACGCGCCGATCGACCAGGCCGTCGAGGGCATCGTCACCGGCATCTTCTTCAACCAGGGCCAGGTCTGCTGCGCGGGTTCGCGCCTGCTGGTCCAGGAGTCGGTCCAGGACGAGGTGCTCGACGCCCTGAAGCGGCGCCTGTCGACCCTGCGGCTCGGCGACCCGCTCGACAAGAACACCGACATCGGCGCGATCAACTCCGCCGAGCAGCTCGCCCGGATCACCGCGCTCACCGAGACCGGCGAGGCCGAGGGCGCCGAGCGCTGGTCGGCGCCGTGCGAACTGCCCTCGTCCGGCTATTGGTTCGCGCCGACGCTCTTCACGAACGTCACGCAGGCCCACACCGTCGCCCGCGACGAGATCTTCGGCCCGGTCCTGTCCGTGCTCACCTTCCGCACCCCGGAGGAGGCCGTCGCCAAGGCCAACAACACGCAGTACGGCCTCTCGGCGGGCATCTGGACCGAGAAGGGCTCACGCATCCTCGCCGTCGCGGGCAAGCTGCGGGCCGGGGTCGTCTGGGCCAACACGTTCAACAAGTTCGACCCGACCTCGCCGTTCGGCGGTTACAAGGAGTCGGGCTTCGGCCGCGAGGGCGGTCGCCACGGCCTGGAGGCGTACCTCGATGTCTGACAAGTCCGCGAAGAGCATGACCGCCGAGCCGGCGCGGCTGTCCGTCCTCAAGACCTACAAGCTGTACGTGGGCGGGAAGTTCCCGCGTTCCGAGAGCGGCCGGGTGTACGAAGTGACCGACTCCAAGAGCGGCAAGTGGCTGGCGAACGCGCCGCTGGCGTCCCGCAAGGACGGCCGGGACGCCGTGGTCGCCGCGCGCAAGGCGTTCGGCGCCTGGTCCGGCGCGACCGCGTACAACCGCGGGCAGGTCCTCTACCGCGTCGCCGAGATGCTGGAGGGCCGCCGCGAGCAGTTCGTGCGCGAGGTGGCCGACGCGGAGGGCCTGAACAAGGCGCGGGCGGCGGCCGTCGTGGACGCCGCGGTCGACCGCTGGGTCTGGTACGCGGGGTGGACCGACAAGATCGGCCAGGTCGTCGGGGGCGCCAACCCGGTGGCCGGTCCCTTCTTCAACCTCTCCACGCCGGAGCCGACCGGCGTCGTCGTCGTCATCGCGCCGCAGGAGTCGTCGTTCCTCGGGCTGGTCTCGGTTATCGCGCCGGTCATCGCGACCGGCAGCACGGTGGTCGTGATCGCGAGCGAGCGCGCGCCGCTGCCCGCGCTCTGTCTGGGCGAGGTGCTCGCCACCTCCGACCTGCCGGGCGGCGTGGTGAACATCCTCTCCGGCAAGGCGGCGGAGATCGCGCCGGCGCTCGCCGCGCACCAGGACGTGAACGGCATCGACCTCACCGGCGCGGGCCCCGGCCTCGCCGAGGAACTGGAGATCGCGGCGGCGGACAACCTCAAGCGGGTGCGCCGTCCCCGCTCCGGCGAGGACTTCTCGGCCGACCCGGGCACGGAGCGGCTGACGCGGTTCCTGGAGACCAAGACCGTCTGGCACCCCACCGGCTCCCTGGGCGCGTCCGGCTCCTCGTACTAGCGCCTCCCGCACACCCGCGGCCCCGGCCCCTCCTCCGTCCGGGAGGGGCCGGGGCCGTACGCGTGCGCCCGGTCAGATGCCGAGGCGCTGCGCGATCCCGTCGAGGACGCAGTCGAGGCCGAACGTGAACTCCCAGCCGGGGTCGTCCTTGCGCGTCGCGGAGAGAGCGTACTTCTTGTACGTGGGATAGCGGCCGGTACCCATGAGGTAGTTCATCTGCGGGGCCAGCGCCTGCCGGGTCTCGTCGCCGCTCACCCAGCCGTTCTCCTCCTTGTAAGCGCGCAGGGCCAGCTCCGACTGGGTCGCGCCGTGCACGAAGGCGCCGACCGCGCGGAACGCGGCCATCATGGCGTCGGCGTCCAGGCCGTGGCCCGCCAGTGCCCGCAACTGCCGTTCGGCGACGGCCATCCGGGCCGGCGTGAGCTGGACGAGCGGGGCCGGCACCTGCCCGAGCCAGGGGTGCCGGAGCATCAGCTCCCGCGTCTGCAGGGCGAAGGAGCGCAGCACCTCGCGCCACTCCGCCACCTCGTCGGGAACCGTGAGCCCGGCCGAGACCCGGTCGAACATGAGCGCCCAGAGATCGCCCTTGCCCGAGACGTGCCGGTACGCCGCCATTGGCGCGACCCCGAGCTTCGTGGCGAGGCGCCGCATGGTGACCGCGCCCGCGCCCTCCTCGTCGGCCAGTTCGACGGCCGCCGCGGCGATCCGGTCCAGCGTCAGCGCGGCGCGCTGCGTGGGCGCGGGCCGCTCGAGCCGCTCCCAGAGCGAGGGCTCCACCAGGCGGTTCTCCCCTTGCGCGGCCTCTTCCTTGCGTGCCGCCACGGCACGACCCCTCTCGCTCGATGTCGCGTACAGCGTATCTCTTGGTAGACGCCGTACACATGCCTGTGTACGTTGTACGCAGCAAGATACGTCGTACGCATTCGCTTGCAGGGGGTCCACCATGTCCAGCAGCACACCGCTCCGCGTCGCCGTCCTCGTCGGCTCCTCCCGCGAGGGCCGTTTCGCGCCCGTTGTCGTCCGGTGGCTCACCGGGCAGCTCGGCCTCCACGACGAGCTGCGCGCCGACATCGTCGACCTCGCCGAGACCCCGCTGCCCGTCGTGCTGCCCGCATTCGGCCAGGCCCCGCCGCCCGGGACGCGGGAGGCGCTGGCCCGTGTCTCACCGCGGCTGGCCGCCGCCGACGCGTTCGTCTTCGTCACGCCCGAGTACAACCACAGCTTCCCGGCGTCCCTGAAGAACGCGATCGACTGGCACAACGAGCAGTGGCACGGGAAGCCGGTCGCGTTCGTGTCGTACGGCGGCCTGTCGGGCGGTCTGCGCGCGGTGGAACAGCTGCGCGTCGTCATGGCCGAGGTGAACGCCATGACCATCCGCAACACGGTCAGCTTCCACAACGCCTGGGGCGCGTTCGCGGCCGACGGCCAGGTCGACGACCCGGCGGTGGACACCGCGGCGAAGGCCATGCTCGACCAGCTCACCTGGTGGGCCCATGCCCTGCGCGACGCCAAGTCGGCCCGGCCGTACGCGGCCTGACCAGCTGTCCGGACCACGTACACCGGAGGGGGAGCCATGCGGACACGTGCCGAACGACCGGGAACGGCCGGCGCGGAGGCGGGCGGCGCCGCGCCGTCCCGGTGGGTCGTCCTCGGCCTGCTGCTGGGCATCGTGCTCGGCACGCTCGACGGGACGGTCGTCGGCACGGCCCTGCCCGTGATCGTCCGCGACCTCGGCGGTCTCGCGCAGCTGTCCTGGGTGGTGACCGCGTACCTGCTGACCGCCGCCGTCTCCACCCCGCTCTGGGGCAAGGCCGGTGACCTCTACGGTCACAAGGGCAGCTTCCTCGCCTCGATCGCCGTCTTCCTCGCAGGCTCCGTCCTGTGCGGAGCAGCCCAGGACATGACCCAGCTGATCGCCTGCCGCGCTCTGCAGGGCATCGGCGCGGGCGGTCTCCTCGTCGGGGCGCTCGCGCTCCTCGGGACGCTGCTGACCCCGGCGGAGGCAGGCCGCTCGCAGTCGCTCATCGGCGTCCTGCTGCCCGTCGCCATGGTCGGCGGCCCGCTGACCGGCGGCTTCCTCACCGACCAGCTGAACTGGCGCTGGGTCTTCTACGTCAACCTCCCCGTCGGCGCCCTCGCCCTCGCCCTCGTCGCGACCGGTGTCCGCGGGCGCGCCGAGCGCGTCCGGGCCCGACCCGACCTCGCCGGTGCCGCCCTGCTCACCGCGGCGATCCTCGCCCTGACCCTGCTCGCGAGCTGGGCGGGGACCAGGTACGCGTGGACGTCACCGCGGATCCTCGGGCTCGCGCTGGTCTCGGCGGGAGCGCTCACCGCGTTCGTCCGGACCGAGCGGCGCGCGGTCGAACCGGTGATCCCGCCCCGCCTGTTCCGCGACCGGAACTTCACGCTCGCGCAGGTGCTGAGCTTCGTCTCCGGCGCGGCCCTGCTCGCGGCCGCCGCCTATCTGCCGCAGTACATGCAACTCGTGCGCGGGACGTCTGCCACGCGCAGCGGGCTGCTGCTGCTTCCGCTGATGCTCGGCATGATCGCCGCCCAGCTGCTGATCGGCCGCCGGGTGGCCGCGGGCGGGCGCTACCGGCACTACCCGGTCGTGGGCGGCGCGCTGGCACTGGCGGGCGCGCTCGCCCTGCTGCTGCTCGGCACCGGGACCGCGGCATGGGCCGCCTCGGCGCTCACCCTGCCCCTCGGCGCCGGTCTCGGCTGCCTGTTGCAGCCCGCGCTGCTGCTCACCATGAACAGCGCGGAGCCGCGGGACATCGGCGCGGCGGGCGGCACCCAGACCCTGCTGCGGACGGTCGGCGGGTCGCTCGGGGTGGCGGTGCTCGGTTCGGTCTTCGCCGGGCGGGTGCGGGAGGGGACCCGCCCGGCGGCATTCCGGGCGAGTGTCGTGGACGGGCTGCACGGCGTGGCGCTCGGGGTGGCGGCGCTGTGCGCGGTGGCGTTCGCCGTGGCCTGGGCGGTGCGCGAGGCGCCGCTGCGCTCGCGCGCCGCGCCCGCCCGGCAGGAGTGAGGCCCGGCTCAGCCGGGCAGGACGCCCGACACGGCGCCGACGACGGGCAGCTCGGCGAGCGAACTGCCGGTCGTCAGCGGGCCGGTGAGCGCCCCGGTGCTGACCGGCCGGAAGTCGGCTACCTGCGTGCCCACCGCGTTGTCCAGGGGGTCGGCGCCGGTACCGGCCAGCGGGTCGATCTTCAGGTTCTTGACGGGGCCGAGGCCGTACGTGGTCGCGGAGTCGACCGCCTGGGTCAGCACCTGGACGGGCGAGCCGGGGTCACTCGGGGCGAGCGGCTCGGCGCTCGCGCCCGCGGCCCCCGCGGCGACGGCCGCGCCCGCGGCGGTCACGGTCAGGCCGGCCCGCAACAGGGCGCGACGGGTGCCGGAGGACGGCGTCGGGTTCTTGCGGACTGCGTGTCGGGCCATGATCTGTGCGCCTGGACCTTTCGGTGCGGTGGGGACGGTCGAGCGGGGTGCGGCAGAACGCCGGGTGACGACAGAACCACCAAGCGTAGTTGACGTGGTGCGTGCCACATCGCCACCACGCGGGCTCGGCAGAGGCGCGTCCATGGCGCACACTGGTCTCTCGTGAGTGCGCATCCCCCGATACCGACCCGGGTCGTCCTGCTGTCCGGACCCTCCGGCTCCGGAAAGTCGTCGTTCGCCGCCCGTTCCGGGCTGCCCGTGCTGTGTCTCGACGACTTCTACAAAGAGGCCCACGACCCGACGCTGCCGCTGGTGCCGGGCAGTTCGGACATCGACTGGGACTCGCCGGCGTCCTGGGACACGGAGGCGGCGCTCGCCGCGATCGTCGCCCTGTGCGAGCGGGGGCGCACGCAGGTGCCCGTCTACTCCCTCGCGACCAGCGCACGGGTGGGCGAGGAGGCGCTCGACATCGGGCGCACGCCCCTGTTCATCGCGGAGGGCATCTTCGCGGCGGACATCGTGGCGCGCTGCCGCGAACTCGGCGTGCTGGCCGACGCGCTGTGTCTGCGCGGCCGCCCCTCGACGACGTTCCGCCGCCGCCTCCTGCGCGACCTGAAGGAGGGCCGCAAGTCGACCCCGTTCCTGCTGCGGCGCGGCTGGCGGCTGATGCGCGCCGAACGCGCCATCGTGGCCCGCCTCACGGCGCTCGGCGCCCACCCCTGCGGCAAGGAAGAAGCCCTGGGCCGGCTGGCGGCGGCCGCGGCGGGAAGATGCGTGAAGGCCCGGGCAGCCTCCTGAGCATGAGCGCCCCAAAGGGGCGCGGAGAACTGCGCGACCAGCCACGACGGACCGGCACCCGCGAACGCGCCGGCACAGACGAGACGGGACCAGAAGGCCCCCCCGGCCTACTGGTCCCGCTCATCCCCCCCGGCGGCGCTCCCCCGTGATCCCCCGGCCGCCGCTCCCCCTCAAAAAGGAACCCCGCTCCCCCGAACAGGGCCCTCCCTCCCCCCGGAGGGAATGGCGCCTCAGGCGACAAGCTCCCCGAAGCACTCCTCCTGGTCCCGGCCGAAGCTCAGGACCTCGTCGTCGCGCAGCCGCCGCAGCGACCGCCAGATGCTGGACTTCACCGTGCCGACGCTGATGTCCAGGATCTCGGCGATCTCCGGGTCGGTGCGGCCCTCGTAGTAGCGCAGGACGAGCATCGTGCGCTGCGGTTCGGGCAGCCGGGCCAGCGCCTGCCAGAGCACCGCGCGCAGTTCCGTGCCGCGCATCGCGTCCGTGTCGCCGGCCGTCTCCGGCAGCTCCTCGGTCGGGTACTCGTTCAGCTTGCGGCGGCGCCACGCGCTGATGTGCAGATTGGTCATGGTGCGCCGCAGGTAGCCCCCGACCGCGGCCTTGTCGCTGATCCGGTCCCAGGCCCGGTACGTCGAGAACAGCGCGCTCTGGAGCAGGTCCTCGGCCTCGAACCGGTCACCGGTGAGGTGGTAGGCGGTGGCGTACAGGGAGGCGCGCCGCTCCTGGACGTAGGCCGTGAACTCGGCCTCCGACAAGGACGGGCGCTGCTCCCCCGAACCCTCCCTGTACGCCGCTCCCCCGTGAGCGACCTCGTCGGTCACCGCCTGCGGTGCGTCGACCACCGTCATCAGGACGGTGTGCTGACGCCCGGCGCCGCGAGCGCACCCCCGCCCGCTCACGGCACCGGACTTCTCATGACGCTCCGTACGGCCCAGGTCGTGCAGGCGCGTGACCACTGCGTTCGATGCGGTGCTGTGCAGCGTGTTCATCTCGCGCCCCCCGTCGTGGAGTCCGGTACTTCCGTCATTCGTTCCTTGCGTATCGCGGTCTTTCGCTGCGATGACCAAAAGCTTGCCGGGGCGACTTCTCGACGGTGTCCGTCGACTGTCACAGACCTGTCACAGCGGGTCCGGCTGTGCGGGTCAGGTGTGGGAGGGCTCCTTCGGTCGAACTAAAGGCCTCCCATGGGCCAGAATGGCGCCTGTGCCTTCCCTGTTGCTGATCGAGGACGACGACGCCATCCGTACGGCCCTGGAGCTGTCACTTACCCGCCAGGGTCACCGGGTGGCCACCGCTGCCACCGGCGAGGACGGTCTGAAGCTGTTGCGCGAGCAGCGGCCGGATCTGATCGTCCTCGACGTGATGCTGCCCGGCATCGACGGATTCGAGGTGTGCCGGCGCATCCGGCGCACGGACCAGCTGCCGATCATCCTGCTCACCGCGCGCAGCGACGACATCGACGTGGTGGTCGGCCTGGAGTCCGGCGCCGACGACTACGTGGTCAAACCCGTCCAGGGCCGCGTCCTGGACGCCCGGATCCGCGCGGTGCTGCGCCGTGGTGAGCGGGAGGCCAACGACGCGGCGTCGTTCGGCTCCCTGGTCATCGACCGCGCCGCGATGACCGTCACGAAGAACGGCGAGGACCTCCAGCTGACCCCGACCGAGCTGCGGCTGCTCCTGGAGCTGAGCCGGCGGCCCGGACAGGCCCTGTCCCGCCAGCAGTTGCTGCGCCTGGTGTGGGAGCACGACTACCTGGGCGACTCGCGGCTCGTGGACGCCTGTGTGCAGCGCCTGCGCGCGAAGGTCGAGGACGTGCCGTCCTCGCCGACGCTGATCCGTACCGTGCGCGGCGTGGGCTACCGGCTGGACTCCCCTCAGTGACCGAGCCGCACGGCAAGCGCGACAAGCACGACAAGCAGAGCGGGCCGGGCGCGGCGGGCAAGGCGGCCCCGGCCGGCCTGCGCTTCACCAGCCTGCGGCTGCGGCTCGTCGTGGTCTTCGCGCTGGTCGCCCTGACCGCCGCGGTCTCCGCGTCGGGCATCGCGTACTGGCTCAACCGCGAGGCCGTGCTGACGCGCACCCAGGACTCGACGCTCAGCGACTTCCAGCAGGAGATGCAGAACCGGGCCGCCGTGCTGCCCGAGCATCCCACCCAGGGCGAGTTGCAGCACGCGGCGAACCTGATGGCCGACAGCAGCCAGCACTTCAGCGTGCTGCTCATCGGCACGGACGAGAACGGCCGCGAGGTGGTGGGCAATTCGGATCTCGACGCCTTCACGGTCGCGGACGTGCCGCGCTCGCTGCGGGACGCGGTGACCGAGAAGCAGCCGGTCACCGGGAAGAACAGGGACGCCTACCACCTGTACTGGCAGCGGACCACGCAGGACGGCACGCCGTACCTGGTGGGCGGCGCGAAGGTGGCCGGCGGGCCGACCGGGTACCTGCTCAAGTCGCTGGAGCCGGAGGCCAAGGATCTCAACTCCCTGGCCTGGTCGCTCGGGATCGCCACCGCGCTCGCGCTGATCGGCTCCGCGCTGCTCGCGCAGGCCGCGTCGACGACCGTGCTCAAGCCGGTGCACCGGCTCGGGATCGCCGCGCGCCGGCTCGGCGAGGGCAAGCTCGACACCCGGCTGAGCGTGTCGGGGACGGACGAACTCGCGGAGTTGTCCCGCACGTTCAACAAGACGGCCGAGAATTTGGAGAAGAAGGTCGCCGACATGAGCGCGCGCGACGAGGCCTCGCGCCGGTTCGTCGCCGACATGTCGCACGAGCTGCGCACGCCGCTGACCGCGATCACCGCCGTCACCGAGGTCCTGGAGGAGGAGCTGGACGCGGAGACCGGTTCCGTCGATCCCATGATCGAGCCGGCGGTGCGGCTCGTCGTCAGTGAGACCCGGCGCCTGAACGACCTCGTCGAGAACCTGATGGAGGTCACCCGCTTCGACGCGGGCACCGCCCGGCTCGTCGTGGACACCGTCGACATCGCCGACCAGATCACCGCCTGCATCGACGCCCGCGCCTGGCTGGACGCCGTCGAGCTGGACGCCGAGCGCGGCAACCTGGTCCGGCTCGACCCGCGCCGCCTCGACGTCATCCTCGCCAACCTCATCGGCAACGCGCTCAAGCACGGCGGCTCCCCGGTCCGCGTCTCCGTGACGACGGAGCCGGGACAGGACGGGCAGCTCGTCATCGCCGTACGCGACCACGGGCCCGGCATCCCCGAGGACGTCCTGCCGCACGTCTTCGACCGGTTCTACAAGGCGAGCGCCTCCCGGCCGCGCTCCGAGGGCAGCGGCCTGGGGCTCTCCATCGCCCAGGAGAACGCCCATGTCCACGGCGGCGGGATCACCGCCGCCAACTCCCCGGAGGGCGGCGCCGTCTTCACGCTGCGCCTGCCGGTGGACGCCGCCCCGCTCCAGGGCGGCGGCGACAGTGACAGCGACAGCTACGCCGACGACACCGGCGCCGCCGACGAGCCGGGCGGCGCCAAGGACTCCAGGGAAGGCGGTGTCGTCACGTGAGGCTGCGGGGACGGCTGTGCGGGCTGCTCGGGCTCACGGCGGTGCTGCTGGCCGGGTGCGGGATCCGCTCCACAGAGGTGCCGACGGAGTTCGGCGCGGCGCCCACCCGCGTGGGCTGCGCTCTGTCGGGCGCGACCGGGGTGCCCCGCGCGGCCGGTGAGTTCGGCGTGCAGGTCTTCCTGGTCTGTACCTCGCAGCTGGTCACGGTCGACCGGACCGTCACCGTGCGGCACGACCGGACCTCGGACCGGGTCGGCGTCGCCCAGGAGCTCCTCGCGCAGCTGGCCGAGCCGCTGTCGGCCGAGGAGAAGGAGGCCGGGTACACCACGGACGTCACCGCGGGGACGAAAATCTCGGGCCCCCGGGACGGCGAGCCGGCGGACGCGCTGCGCCTGAACAAGCTCCCCGACGACCTGTCGCCGTACGCCCTGGCCCAGATCGTCTGCACCTTCGCCAACAGCAAGATGATGACGAACGGCAGCGAGCAGGTGGTCCTGGGCGGCCCCGGCGACGACCCGCTGCGCGGCTACGAGTGCTCGGACGCGGTGAAGGCCCGGCCCGGGATAGCGCCCGCCCCCGCCGAGACGGTCGGTTAGCGGCCGGGGCCGGGGTGACCCAGGTCATCCCCGGGCCCCCGGAACCGATCGTCCCGCCCCCGGCGTCTTGGGGATCGTGCCGCGTCACAGCTCGGACGGCCAGGGGGCCGTCATCCGCTTCCGTACGGCAGGACTCGCCCTCCTGGCCGTGCATCTTCTGCTCGTCGCCTGGGTGACGCTGCGGCCCCTGGACGTCCCGTGGGTCAGCGCCGCGAACCTGCACCCGCTGGCGGGCATCCGGGCGGATCTGGCCCTCGGCTGGCGCGCGGGCGCCGAGCGCATCGGGGAGGGCCTCGCGCTCCTCGCCCCGCTCGGTGTGCTGCTGCCCCTCGCGGGGGGCCGGCTCGCCGTCTCCGTGTGGGGGTCGCTGGTGCGCACGGTCGCGGCCGGCGCGCTGATCTCGCTCGGTATCGAACTGCTCCAGACCGGGGTGCCCGGACAGGTCGTGGACATCGACTCGCTGCTGCTGAACACCGTGGGCGTGGCCCTCGCGCACGCCGCCGTGGTGCCCGCGCTGCGGACCCGGCTCCGCCGCAGGGCCGGGGCCGCTCCCCTCCTGCGGCAGGAGCCGGCTCAGGGTCCGACCCCGACGATTCCCAGGGTCGGCATCGCCCCGTGAGCTGACGCTTTGCCCCCTTCGTGCCCGTACCGTCGGATACGTAGCCACCCGATGACGACGGTTCGCGAAGGAGCCCACCATGACCGCCCTGGCCCGCCCCAGCAACGGACGGATGATCGGCGGAGTGTGCGCAGCGCTGGCCCAGCGCTTCGGCACCTCCGCGACCACGATGCGCGTGATCTTCCTGCTGTCGTGTCTGCTGCCCGGCCCGCAGTTCCTGCTCTACCTCGTGCTGTGGGTCCTGCTGCCGAGCGAGGACAAGGCGCGCCGGGCCTGGTGAGGCGCGCGCCGGACGGCACGAAGGGGCGCACCCGCGGTTCGCCGGGTGCGCCCCTTCGCCGTGCCGGGGGCCGGGTCAGCCGAGGGCCGGCAGGCCGCCACCGACGGGCAGGCCCTTGGTGGGCAGCGAGTTGGTGGGCAGACCGCCGAGCAGCCCCTTGACCGGGTCACCGCCGTCGGTGAGCTTCTCGACGACGGGCTGGGCGGCGGTCAGGCCGTGGCCCAGGGCGTTCTGCGCGCCGGCCAGGGCCTGGGGGCCACCGGCGGGCAGGGAGCCGGTCACCTGCTCGAGGGGCAGGCCCGAGGTCAGGCCGTTGACGGCCCCGGCGGCGTCGGGCAGGGCCGGAGCAGCGTTCGCGGCACCGGCGGCGGCGACGGCGAAGGCGGCACCGAGAGCGGCGACACCGAGGGTCTTGGCAGCAGACTGCTTCATGGGGTCTTCTGTTCCTTGCTTCCTGGGGGATGCGGTTGCGTGCCCGGCAAACACGCCGGATCCTCCATGAGTTACTGCCGACCCCCGCGCCACCGGTCCGCACCTCCTCCGTCCCGGACCAAGGAACCGCAGGTCAGGTGGGCGAGGTGGGCGCGGCGAAGGGTGGACGGCGAGACTCCGCTCGGCGTCAACCCCACGTTGACCGCACCCTCTAATGGAAGAGCCACTCCGCCCGCAGCTCGGCGTAGCCCGGCTTGACGACGTCGTTGATCATCGCGAGCCGCTCGTCGAACGGGATGAAGGCCGACTTGAGCGCGTTCACGGTGAACCACTCGAAGTCCGTCAGGGTGTATCCGAACGCCTCGGCCAGGTGCTCGAACTCGCGGCTCATCGACGTGCCGCTCATCAGGCGGTTGTCGGTGTTGACCGTGACCCGGAAGCGGAGCTTGCGCAGCAGCCCGATCGGGTGCTCGCGGTAGGAACTGGCCGCGCCCGTCTGGAGGTTCGACGAGGGGCACATCTCCAGCGGGACGCGCCGGTCCCGTACGTAGCTCGCGAGACGGCCCAGCTCGACCGTGCCGTCGTCGGCGACCTGGATGTCGTCGATGATGCGCACGCCGTGCCCGAGCCGGTCAGCGCCGCACCACTGCAGGGCCTGCCAGATGGACGGCAGCCCGAAGGCCTCGCCGGCGTGGATCGTGAAGTGGTTGTTCTCCCGCTTGAGGTACTCGAACGCGTCGAGGTGGCGGGTGGGAGGGAAACCGGCCTCGGCGCCCGCGATGTCGAAGCCGACGACGCCCAGGTCGCGGTAGCGGTTGGCGAGTTCGGCGATCTCCAGGGCGCGGGCGGCGTGCCGCATCGCGGTGAGCAGGGCGCCGACGCGGATGCGGTGACCGTTCTCCTTGGCGCGGCGCTCGCCTTCACGGAAGCCCGCGTTGACCGCCTCGACGACCTCTTCGAGGGTGAGGCCGCCTTCCAGGTGCTGTTCGGGCGCGTAGCGGATCTCGGCGTAGACGACGCCGTCCTCGGCGAGGTCCTCGGCGCACTCCGCGGCGACCCGCACGAGCGCCTCGCGCGTCTGCATGACGGCACAGGTGTGGGCGAAGGTCTCCAGGTAGCGCTCCAGGGAGCCGGAGTCCGCCGCCTCACGGAACCAGAGGCCGAGCTTGTCGGGGTCGGTCTCCGGCAGTCCGTCGTACCCGCTCTCGCGCGCGAGGTCGACGACGGTGCCGGGGCGCAGGCCGCCGTCGAGGTGGTCGTGCAGGAGCACCTTGGGGGCGCGGCGGATCTGCTCCGAGGTCGGGACCTGGGGGCTGTCGGGGTGCGCGGTGGGCTGGCTCGTCATCTCGGCACTCTAACTCCTACGCGCGTAGATATCTCCTGTCCGTGCGGAGAAAGTGATCCGCCGATACGTAACAGTGACCCTGCGGACAGGTGGCGTACACCGGCGCTTCTGACACTGTTCTGTCATGCAGCAGCAAGCGACGCCGGTCCGTGCGGCCAGGCTCGGCAAGGGGGTCGGGCCCGTGCCCGGGGCGGTCGGCGGCGTGGTGCTGCTGCTGCCCGGGGGCGAGGAGACGTCCACCCGCAGACCGTCCCCGCTCACGGCGGCGGCGGTGCGGCCGCTCGCGCGCGGGCTCGCCCGCTCCGGACGCGCCGAGGGCCTGGTCACGCATGTCGTGCACTACCGCTACCGCGGCTGGAACGGGGCGCAGGCCGAACCGGCGCGGGACGCCGAGTGGGCCGCGGACGAGGTGGTGCGCCGCTACGGCGACGTGCCGGTCTGCCTCGCCGGCGTCGGCATCGGCGGCCGCGCGGCCCTGCGCTCCGGCGGGCACCCGGCCGTCGACTCCGTGCTGGCGCTGGCTCCTTGGCTGCCGCAGGACGATGTCGCGCTCCCGCCCGAACCGGTGAAACAGCTCGCCGGGCGGCGGGTGCTGATCGTGCACGGCACCGACGACCGGCGCGCCGACCCGGAGTTGTCGTTCCGGCTCGCCGGGCGGGCGAAGAAGGCCAACCGCGACGTGTGCCGCTTCGAGGTGCACTCCGACGGCCACCGGTTCGCGCAGCACCGCTCCGAAGTGACCGCGCTGGCGGTCGACTTCATGCTCGGCACCCTCTTCGGCCGCCCGTTCTCCCGCCCGCTCCAGGACGCGCTCGCGGCGCCGCCCCCGCTGGGGCTGCGGATGCCGCTGGCGTCGGGGTTCGGTCAGTCGCTCGGGCGGTAGTCCACCGGGCTGCCGCTCGCCGCGAGCAGGGCGCCGAGGACGCGCGGCGCGTGCTTGCGCCCGGCGAAGACGCGTACCTCCCGCTCGCCGTCGGCGCACTCCACGACGAGGGTGTACTCGCCCCGGCCGCCGAGGTCGAACGGTGGGTCGCCGACGACGGGTCCGCGCACGCGGCGCACCGTGAGGGTCGCCGGGAGCGGGGCGAGGGCGACGTGTCCGGTCGGGTCGGGAGTGGCGGCAGGCGGCCCGTCCCCGACCACCAAGTAGCCGTAGCCGGACCGGCTGTAGGGCACGTCCCCGTGGACCACCGCGCCCAGCACGCGCCGCCCGTCGGGCGGGACCGGCGCGAGCCTGGCCGCGCCCCGGCGGACGCGGCGCGTCGCCCACCGGCCCAGCAGGACGGAGAGCGGTACGGCGACGACGGCGGCCCCGGCGGCGAACCGCAGGCCCGCGCCCACGTCGTCGGCGCCGAGCAGCATGACGCACAGCACGGTGCTCGACATGAACGCGGCCGCGACGAGGCCGACGGCGGGCTGCCAGGACTGCGGTGCGCCCGTCGGGGTGGGCCGGTGCCGCGTCCACCACCGGAACTGGAGCAGCCCGAGCCCGAACGCCAGCGCCACCACGGCGAACGCCGCGGGCAGCCGCCCGTCGTGCACGGGCGAGCGCCACGCCTTCTGCGTGGCGGACGTGGTCCGGACCTCGCGGACCTGGTCCTTCCAGTACGTGACCGTGACCCGGTCGCCGCGGCGCACCCGGTCGTAGACGGTGGGGGCGTCGGGAAGGCGGACCGTGTGCTCGGTGGGCGCGGAGCCGCCCGTGTCCCGCAGCCGCAGGCGGTACGCGAGGTGCTTGCCGCCGGCGTCGGTCTCCTTGCCCACGACGGTGGCCGGGAGCACCGCCCGGCAGTCGTCGGCGCGGGTGCCGGCCGGGCAGCCGGGCGCCGACGCGTAGGCCCGGTTGTCCGCCTCGGCGAACGGCACCAGGGCGAACAGCACCAGGCCGGTCACGACGAGGCCCGCGCCGATCCGGCCGAGCGGACGCGTGCGCCGCCCCGTGTCCGCCGCTCTCGTGCCGTCGTCCTCCACCACGCCCGTCACGCGCACCACCCCCGCCGCCCAGTATCGGTCACCCGGCGGTGCTCTGTCCGGGCAGGAGCCGCCCGCGCCGCGACAGCAGGAACGCCTTGAAAGCCGCCACCGGAGGCGTGTCCGGATGTCCCTCCAGCCAGGCCACGCCGATCTCGCGGACCGCGCGCTGACCGGTGACCGCCAGCTCCACGACTCCCGGGCGCGGTACGGCCGGTGGCGGCAGCAGGGCCACGCCGAGCCCCGCGGCGACCAGGCCGCGCAGCGTCTCCGCCTCCTCCCCCTCGAAGGCGATCCGGGGCGTGAACCCGGCCTGCGCGCACAGGTCGTCGGTGATCCGGCGCAGCCCGTAGCCGGGTTCGAGCGTCACGAAGGACTCGTCGGCGGCCTCCGCGAGGCGGACGCGTCGGCGGGCGGCGAGCCGGTGGTCCTCGGGGACGACCAGGCGCAGCCGCTGCTCGTCGAGGCGGCGGGCGACCAGGTCCGGGGCGTCCGGCACGGGCGAGGTGAGGCAGAGGTCCAGCTCACCGGCGCGCAGCCGCTCCAGCATCGCCTCGCCGTAGTTCTGGACGAGGCTGAAGCGGATGCGGGGGTGGTCGGAGCGGAAGGCGCGCAGCAAGCCCGGCACCGTCTCCGTCCCCATGGTGTGCAGGAAGCCGAAGGCGACCTTGCCCGACTCGGGGTCGGCGTCGGCGCGCACGGACTCGGCGGCCTTCTCGACCTCGCCGAGCGCGCGTTCGACCGGGACGAGGAAGGCACGGCCGGCGGGGGTGAGGGAGACGGTGCGGCCGTGGCGGGCGAACAGGTCGACGCCCAGGTCCTGTTCGAGCCGGACGATGGCGCGCGACAGCGTCGACTGCGGGACCTGCATCTCGTGCGCGGCGCGGGTGACGTGCTCGGTGCGGGCGACCCCCGCGAAGTAGGCGAGCCGGGGGGCGAGCAACCGTACGATCTCCTCGCCCGGCCGGTCGGAGAGGCCGCCGGTGCGGGTCGGCGGCGGGTCTGAGCTGTGTTGATGCTTCATGGGAACGATTATGGGGCGGTCATGCATTGGACGCATGAATCAAAGGAGGCCTACGTTCGGGGCATGCCTGCTGCCAGTAGCCCGGCGGCCGCCTCCCCCGACGCGGTCGCCGTCCCCCGGTCCCCCGACGACCGCGCCGACACGCGCATGAGCCCGGGCGGGCCCGGCTACCGCCGGATGAGCTTCGCCCTCTTCCTCGCCGGTGTCGCCACCTTCGCGCTGCTCTACTCGACGCAGGCGCTGCTCCCGCTCGTCTCCGCCGGCTTCGGCGCGAGCGCGAGCGCGGCGAGCTGGACGGTGTCCGGGGCGACCGGCGCGCTGGCGCTGTGCGTGCTGCCGCTGAGCGCCCTGTCCGAGCGGTTCGGGCGGCGCACCCTGATGACGGCGTCCCTGACGGTGGCCGTCGTCGTCGGGCTGCTCGTCCCCTTCGCGCCGAACCTCGGCGTCCTGATCGGCCTGCGCGTGCTGCAAGGTGCGGCGCTGGCCGGTCTGCCCGCCTCCGCGATGGCCTACCTCGCCGAGGAGGTGCGGCCGAAGGCGCTGGTCACGGCCATCGGCCTGTTCGTCGCGGGCAACTCCATCGGCGGCATGAGCGGCCGCGTCATCGGCGGCTGGATCGCGCAGGAGTGGGGCTGGCGAGCGGCCGTCGGCGCCATCGGGGTGCTCGCGGTGGTCTGCGCGGCCGCCTTCCGGCTGCTGCTGCCGGCGCCGCGCCACTTCACGCCGGGCTCGCTGCGCCCCCGCGCGCTGGCCCGGACGGTCGGCAGCCACCTGGCCAACCCGCTGCTGCGCCGCCTGTACGTGATCGGCGCCCTGTTCATGCTGGTGTTCGGCGCGGTGTACACGGTGATCGGCTACCGGCTCACGGCCGCCCCGTTCTCGCTGCCGCAGGGCGTCGTCGGTTCGATCTTCCTGGTCTACCTCGTGGGCACGGTCTCCTCGGCCGCGGCCGGCCGGCTCGTCGCGCGACTCGGCCGGCGCGGCACCCTGTACCTGGCCGCGGGCACCACCACGGCGGGCCTGCTGCTCGCCCTGGTCCCGCACCTTCCCGTGGTGCTGCTCGGCCTCGTACTGATCACGGCGGGTTTCTTCGCCGGGCACGCCACGGCGTCGTCGTCCGTCAGCCACACCGCGACGCACGGCCGGGCGCAGGCCTCCGCGCTGTACCAGTCCGCGTACTACATCGGCTCCAGCGTCGGCTCGGCCGTCGGCGCCGTCGCCTTCCACGCGGGTGGCTGGGCGGGCACGGTGGGGCTCGGCGCCGCGGCGGTCCTCGGTGTCGTCGCGATCACCCTGTGGGGCACGTACGCGGCCCGGGCCGGGCGCCGCGCGGCGCCGGCCGGGGCGGCCGCCGCGCGCTGAGCGGCCCGGACCCCTCCGCCCATCCCCCTTCCACCTGCGCGTTTCCCCAGTCCGGGCGCCGTTGTCAGTGGGCTGCGGTAGCTTGCGGAGTGCTGGGACTCACAGCGGCGATGGGGGCGTTGGACGATGAGCGACACCGCGACGAAGGCCGGTCTCGACGATCTGGAGAAGCACCGGGTCGAGCTGACCGGGTACTGCTACCGGATGCTGGGTTCGGCGTTCGAGGCCGAGGACGCCGTGCAGGACACGATGGTGCGGGCCTGGCGCAGTTTCGACAAGTTCGAGGGCCGCTCCTCGTTGCGCTCGTGGCTGTACCGCATCGCGACGAACGTCTGCCTGGACTCGTTGAACGCGGGGAACAGACGGGCCCGGCCGATGGACCTGACGGCGTCGGCCCCGCTCGCGCAGGCCGCGCTGACCCCGCGCCCGGACAATGTGTGGCTGGAGCCGATGCCCGACGCCCGCGTGCTGCCGACGGTCCACGACCCGGCGGAGGCGGCGGTGGCCCGGGAGTCGGTGCGCCTGGCGTTCGTCGCGGCCCTGCAGCGGTTGCCCGCCAAGCAGCGGGCGGTGCTGATCCTGCGCGAGGTGCTCGCCTGGAAGGCGAGCGAGGTCGCCGAGCTGCTCGACACCTCGGTCGCCTCGGTCAACAGCGCGCTGCAGCGGGCCCGCGCGACCCTCGCGGACGCGCCGCCCGCCGACTCCGCGACGGCCGACCCCCTCGACGAGGAGCAGCAGAAGCTCCTGGAGCGCTACGTGGCGGCGTTCGAGGGGTACGACATGAAGGCACTGACCGAGCTGCTCGCCGAGGACGCCGTCATGACGATGCCGCCGTTCGACCTGTGGCTGCGCGGCACGGACGACATCACCGGCTTCATGACGACGATCGGGCACGACTGCGCGGGCTCGCGCCTGCTGCCGGTCCTGGCCAACGGCACACCGGCGTTCGCCCACTACAAGCCGGACCCGGACGACGGCGGGTTCGTGCCCTGGGCGATCCAGGTGCTGGAGATCTCAGAGGGCCGGATCGCCGGTTTCCACTGCTTCCTGGACCTCTCCAAGCGGTGGTTCCCGCTCTTCGGGGTCCCCGAGCGGCTGCCCGCCTGAGCAGCCCAGCGCCTCGGCGAGCCCGGTGAGCGTCAGCAGCCTGACCAGCGCCGGGGACGGGTCGCGCAGCCGCAGCCGGCCCCCGACCCGGCGGGCGGCGAGCTGCATGCGGGCGAGCGCGTCGACGGTGGCGAAGTCGGTGCCGGTCACCCCGGAGACGTCGCAGATCACGGTCGGATCGCCGGCCGGGGCGCGCTGCCGGGCGGCGCGGACGCGGTCGCACAGCTGAGGCGTGTCGCCGGGGCGGATCGGCCCGGCGACCACCACGACGGGAGGAGACGAGGAGGCAGCCACCTAGAGGGGACCGCGCGGCGCGCCGGAACTCATCGGCGGCCGGTGCGGAGCGGCGGCGTGGGCTCGGTCACGTCGGAGTGGATCACCGTTGACCGGCGCTCGCCCGACGCCCGAGGGTGGGGGCCGTGCAAGGGGTTCTCAACGGGTTCGCGGTCATCGCCCTCGTCATCGCGGTCGGCTATGTCATCGGCCGGCGCGGTCACCTGGGCGAGGGCGGCCGGGAGGTCCTCACCAAGCTGGCCTTCCATGTGGCGACGCCCGCCCTGCTGTTCACGATGCTCTCCCGGGCGGACCTGTCGCTGATCCTCTCGCCGAGCCTGCTGGTCACGGCCCTCTCCACGGCGGCCATGGCGGGCGTCTTCATCGCGGCGGGGGTCGTACGCGGCTGGGGGGCCGGCCGCACCACGGTGGGCGCGCTCTGCTCGTCGTACGTGAACGCGGGGAACCTCGGCATCCCGATCGCCGTGTACGTCCTCGGGGACGCCTCGCTGGTGGCGCCGGTGCTGCTCTTCCAGCAGATCGTGGTGGGGCCGGTGGCCCTGACGGTCCTCGATCTGGCGCGGGCGTCCGGGACCCGGCAGACGTGGGCGCAGCGGGTGCTGACCCCGTTCCGCAACCCGATCGCGATCGGCGCGCTCTGCGGTGTCCTGGTCTCCGCGACGGGGCTCACGGTCCCCTCCCCCGTCTTCGACCCGCTGGAACTGATCGGGAACATGTCGGTCCCGGCGATCCTCATCGCGTTCGGCATCTCGCTGTGCGGGAGCGCGTGGCCGGGCGGGCGGGGCGCGGAGCGGGTGCCGGTGCTGCTGTCGAGCGCCCTGAAGGCGGTGGGGCAGCCGGTGGCGGCGTGGGCGCTGGCGTCGTTCGTCTTCGGCCTGCGCGGGGACCGGCTCCTCGATGTCGTGGTGACATCGGCGCTCCCGGCGGCCCAGAACCTGTTCACGTACGCGAGCCACTACGGGGTGGGCGAGCGCCTGGCGCGCGAGTCGATCCTGCTGTCGACGATCGCGTCGGTGCCGGTGCTTGTGGGGGTGGCGGCGTTGCTGGGGTGACGCTGGGCACGGGCCAGTCGCTTGTGCTGACAGTGAGTTCGAAGGGTGCGGGGAGTTCGACTGCGTCGCCGAACGCGGTCTGCGCCAGCACGCGATAGGTGCCGTCACGCGGTTCGCTGAAGAGGGTCACGGTAGGGCCGCCAGGGGCGAAGCGGTCGACCAGAAGGTAGAGCGGGATACCCGCGGTGACATAGGCGTCCCGTTTGACGACCCGTTCGTGCACGGCCTTGGGGCCGGACGTGATCTCCACGGCAGACTCGGCGTGGGCCGCCGGGACGTAGTACCCGCCGCTCAGCGGCCGCTGCTTGGACAGCACGAGCAGGTCGGGCAGGTACATGCCCCAGCGGGACGGCACGGCGATGGACAGCCTCTGGTAGATGCCCCACTCGTCGGGGGTGGCACGGTGCAGCGCCCTGTGCGGCTCTCCCGCGATGAGGTGGTGCGGGACCGAGGCCGTCGGTGTCACCGTGACGATGCCCTCGACGATCTCCACCCGGCTGCCCTCGGGCCACTCCATGCACTGCCAGAAGTCGACCAGGTCGCCCCACTCGCCCTCGCGGGGCGCGAGCCACATGCCGTTCCGTGTCATTGCCCCACCGCACCACGGTGGACGGGACCGGCGGCGGTCCACCGATCCCGTTCACCCGTACGAGAACCCTCCAGGTCAGGCCGGGTCAGCCGATGCATTCCAGCACGATCGGGCCCGCCGAGAACTCCGTCCCCGCGGGCGCGATGTCGTACGCCCCCTCCACCGCCTCCAGCGCGTACGCGAACCGCTCGGGCGTGTCCGTGTGCAAGGTCAGCAGAGGCTGCCCCGCGGTCACCGTGTCGCCGGGCTTCGCGTGGAGTTCGACGCCGGCCGCGGCCTGGACCGGGTCCTCCTTGCGGGAGCGGCCCGCCCCGAGGCGCCATGCGGTGAGGCCGACGCCCATCGCGTCGAGGCGGGTGAGGACGCCCGAGGAGGGAGCCGTCACGACGTGGGTCTCACGGGCCGTGGGCAGCGCCGCGTCCGGGTCGCCGCCCTGGGCCGCGATCATGCGGCGCCAGGCGTCCATCGCCGAGCCGTCCGCGAGGGCCTTCGCCGGGTCGGCGTCCTTGAGGCCCGCCGCGTCCAGCATCTCGCGGGCGAGCGCGAGGGTGAGTTCGACGACGTCGGCCGGGCCGCCGCCCGCCAGCACCTCGACGGACTCGCGGACTTCGAGGGCGTTGCCCGCGGTCAGGCCGAGCGGGGTGTTCATGTCCGTCACCAGGGCGACGGTCGGCAGCCCGTGGTCGGCGCCGAGGCCGACCATGGTGCGGGCCAGCTCGCGCGCCTGCGCCAGCTCCTTCATGAACGCGCCGGTGCCGACCTTCACGTCCAGGACCAGCGAGCCCGTCCCCTCCGCGATCTTCTTCGACATGATCGAGGAGGCGATGAGCGGGATGCACTCCACGGTCGCGGTGACGTCGCGCAGCGCGTAGAGCTTCTTGTCGGCGGGGGCGAGGCCGCTGCCGGGCGCGCAGATGACGGCGCCGACGTCCTCCAGCGTGCGCATCATCTCCTCGTTGGTGATGTCCGCGCGCCAGCCGGGGACCGACTCCAGCTTGTCGAGCGTGCCGCCGGTGTGGCCGAGGCCCCGGCCGGAGAGCTGCGGCACGGCCGCGCCGCAGGCGGCGACCAGGGGGGCGAGCGGCAGCGTGATCTTGTCGCCGACGCCGCCGGTGGAGTGCTTGTCGGCGGCGGGGCGCGCGAGGACCGAGAAGTCCATTCGCTCACCCGAGTTGATCATCGCTGCCGTCCAGCGGGCGATCTCCGCGCGGTCCATGCCGTTCAGGAAGATGGCCATGGCCAGGGCCGACATCTGCTCGTCGGCGACCTCGCCGCGCGTGTACGCGTCGACGACCCAGTCGATCTGCGCGTCGCTGAGCCGCCCGCGGTCCCGCTTCGTACGGATGACGGAGATGACGTCCATGGCACTTCCTTCCAGTAGCGGACCAGGTACCTGCGGTCGGCGACTCTACGCGCATAGACCGGGGGTGGGTGCGAACGGCCCCGCCAACTCGGCGGGGCCGTCGGCCGGTTCAGGTCAGACCAGGTGCTCGGGGCCGAAGGCGTCCGGGAGCAGCTCCGCCAGCGGGCGGATGCCCGAGGCGGTCTCCAGGAGCAGCTCCGGGCCGCCGAACTCGTAGAGCAGCTGGCGGCAGCGGCCGCACGGCATCAGGATGTCGCCCTTGCCGTCGACGCAGGTGAAGTGCGTCAGCCGGCCGCCGCCGGTCGCCTGGAGCTGGGAGACGAGGCCGCACTCCGCGCACAGGCCGAGGCCGTACGAGGCGTTCTCCACATTGCAGCCGGCGACCGTGCGGCCGTCGTCGACGAGGGCCGCCGCGCCGACCGGATAGCCCGAGTACGGCGCGTACGCACGGGACATGGCGTCGCGGGCCGCTTCCCTGAGCGCCTCCCAGTCGGTCACGTGCCCTGCCCCTTCCGGTAGGGCTGGCCGTCCGCCTTCGGCATCCGCAGCCGCTGGGCCGAGAAGGACAGGACCAGCAGCGTGACGACGTACGGCGTGGCGGTGACGAGCTGGGTCGGCACGTCGTCGGTGGTGGCGTACCAGGCTGCCATGCCGGCGGCGGCGACGGCGCAGACCACACCGGCGACGTACTTCTTCTTGACCAGCATCCAGACCGCGCCGAGCACCAGGAGCAGGGCGACCAGCAGGAGCAGCGCGTGCACGTTCTCCGTGCCGCCGCGCAGCTTGAGGCTGTCGGTGTAGCCGAACAGGCCCGCGCCCAGGGCGAGTCCGCCCGGCATCCAGTTGCCGAAGATCATCGCGGCGAGGCCGATGTACCCCTTGCCGGCCGTCTGCCCCTCCAGGTAGAAGGGGTTGGCGACGATGGAGAGGAAGGCGCCGCCGAGTCCGGCGAGGCCGCCGGAGACGATGACCGCCAGGTACTTGTACTTGATCACGTTCACGCCGAGCGACTCGGCCGCGACCGGGTTCTCGCCGCAGGAGCGCAGGCGCAGGCCGAACGCCGTGCGCCACAGCGCCCACCAGGTGAACGGGATGAGCGCGACCGCGACGATCGTCAGCGGCGACAGGTTCGTCACCAGACCGCCGAGGAGCCCCGCGAGGTCCGAGACGAAGAACCAGTGCTTCTCGTTCAGGGACGTCAGCCAGTCGGAAAGGCCCGGGACCGTGATCGTGCCGAGCGAGTCGACCGGCGGGGACTGCTTGGTCGTGCCGCCCTCGACGCCCTCGAACGTGAAGTTGGAGAGGTAGCGGGTGGCGCCGAGCGCGAGGATGTTGATGGCCACACCGGAGACGATGTGGTTCACGTTGAAGGTGACCGTCACGGCCGCGTGCAGCAGGCCGCCGATCGCGCCGCCGACGATGCCGGCCAGCACACCGGCCCAGGGGCCCCACTGGTAGCCGGCCCAGGCACCGAACCAGGTGCCGAGGATCAGCATGCCTTCGAGGCCGATGTTGACCACGCCCGCGCGCTCGGCCCACAGGCCGCCGAGTCCGGCGAGGCCGATGGGCACGGCGAGCTGGAGCGCCGTCGCCATCTGGCTGACGTTCGTGATGCCGTCCGCGTCGGTGACCAGGCGGACGAGCGAGGTGAGGGCCAGCACGCCCGCGATGACGAGCATCAGGACGGGCAGGGACAGCGTGCGGCGGCCGCCGGGTGCGGGCGGCGACGCGGGCTTCTTGTCGAGGACCGTAGCCGTGCTCATCAGGCAGCGACCTCCTTCTTGAGTTCGCTGGTGTTCTCTCCCGCGGCCGCGGCGAGTTCGATGCCGACCCGGCGCTGCTGGCGGCGCTGGCCCCAGACCCGTACGGCCTCGTAGGAGACGACGACGGCGATGGTGATGATGCCCTGCATGATCACCGCGATCTCCTTGTCGTAGCCGCGCAGGTCGAGTTCCTGCGAGGCCTTCTCCAGCCAGGAGATGAGGAGCGCGGCGAAGGCGATGCCGACCGGCGAGTTGCGGCCGAGCAGGGCGATGGTGATGCCCTGGAAGCCGATCGTGGTCGGGAAGGTGAGCGAGTACGTGTGCGTGTCGCCGAGGAGCAGCGGCAGACCGGCGAGGCCGGCCAGCGCGCCGGAGACGAGCATCGCGGTGAGCACCATGCGCTTGGCGTCGACACCCGAGGCGGCGGCGGCCGACTCCGAGGCGCCGGTGGCGCGCAGGTCGAAGCCGAAGCGGGTGCGGTTGAGGACGAACCAGTACGCGACGCCGAGCAGCGCGGCGATGACGACGAAGCCGTAGATCTCGCCGACGCCCTCGCCCATGCTGATGCCGGGGAACCAGCCGGACTCGTGCATGATGCCGGTCGTCTTGTTGTTGCCGACCTGCACCCCGAAGACGTCCGGCAGGTACAGGTAGCCGATGACGCTGGAGGCGATCGAGTTCAGCATGATCGTGGCGACGACCTCGCTGACGCCGCGCGTCACCTTCAGGATGCCGGCGATCCCGGCCCACATGGCGCCGGTCAGCATCGCGACGATGATCAGCAGCGGGATCTGGGCGAAGCCCGGCAGCGCCACCTTCGCGCCGACGATCGCGGCGACGACGGCGGCGAGCCGGTACTGGCCGTCGACCCCGATGTTGAAGAGGTTCATGCGGAAGCCGATGGCGACCGCGAGCGCGGCGAGGTAGTACATGCCGGCCTGGTTGATGATCAGGACCTGCACGTCCGAGAACGTCGCCTGCTCGAACATGATGCTGTACGGCTCGATCGGGGACTTGCCCGAGGCGAGCAGCACGACCGAGGTCAGGATGACGGCGGTCAGCAGGGCGATCACCGGCCCCGAGACGCCGAGGAGCAGCCGCTCCTTGTCGAACTTGTTCTTCATGGCCATCAGGACTCGTCCTTCGACTGCCGCGCCGTGGCCGCATCCGCTGCCGCCGCTGCTTCTTCTACGTGTTCCAGGTGGCCGGAGGCCGCGCCCGTCATCGCCGAACCCAGCTCCTCGGGGGTGATGGTGGCCGGGTCGGCGTCGGCGACGAGCCGCCCGCGGTAGATCACGCGCAGGGTGTCGGAGAGGCCGATCAGCTCGTCCAGGTCGGCGGAGATGAGCAGGACCGCCAGGCCCTCGCGGCGGGCCTCGCGGATCTGGTCCCAGATCTGGGCCTGCGCGCCGACGTCCACGCCGCGCGTCGGGTGGGCGGCGATCAGGAAGCGGGGCCGGTGGCTCATCTCGCGGCCGACGATCAGCTTCTGCTGGTTGCCGCCGGACAGGGAGGCCGCGGTGACGTCGATGCCGGGGGTGCGTACGTCGTACTCCTCGACGATGCGGCGGGTGTCCGCCTGCGCCGCCTTGAGGTCGAGCAGGACGCCGCGGGCGTTCGGCTTCTCGGTGACGTGGCCGAGGATGCGGTTCTCCCACAGCGGGGAGTCCAGGAGCAGGCCGTGGCGGTGGCGGTCCTCGGGGATGTAGCCGATGCCCTGCTCACGGCGCTTGCGGGTGGCCCAGGAGGTGATCTCCTCGCCCGCCAGCTCGATGGTGCCGGAGTCGGCGCCCGCGAGGCCGATGAGCGCGTCGATCAGCTCGGTCTGGCCGTTGCCCTCGACGCCCGCGAGGCCCAGGACCTCACCGGCGTGGATGGTGAAGGAGATGTCGTCCAGGAGCGGGCGGCCGCCCTCGGCGTCGAGGCGCAGGCCCTTGACGGTGAGCACCGGCCGGTCGGTGACGGTCGACTCGGCGGTCTCGGGGGTGGGCAGTTCGGAGCCGACCATCAGCTCGGCGAGCTGGCGCGGCGTCGTCTCGGCGGGGACGGCCGTGCCGACCGTGGTGCCGCGCCGGATGACGGTGATCTCGTCGGCCACGGAGAGGACCTCGCCGAGCTTGTGCGAGATGAAGATGACGGACAGGCCCTCGGCCTTGAGCTCGCGCAGGTTGTCGAAGAGCGCGTCGACCTCCTGCGGGACGAGCACGGCGGTCGGCTCGTCGAGGATCAGGGTGGTGGCGCCGCGGTAGAGGACCTTGAGGATCTCCACGCGCTGGCGGTCGGCGACGCCGAGGTCCTCGACGAGGACGTCCGGGCGCACGCCGAGGCCGTAGCGGTCGGATATCTCCAGGATCTTGCGGCGGGCCCGGGCGCCGATCCCGTAGAGCTTCTCGCTGCCGAGCGCCACGTTCTCCAGGACCGTGAGGTTGTCGGCGAGCATGAAGTGCTGGTGGACCATGCCGATGCCGCGCGCGATGGCGTCGGCGGGCGAGGAGTAGGAGACGGCCTCGCCGTCGATCGCGATGGTGCCCTCGTCCGGCTTCTGCATGCCGTAGAGGATCTTCATCAGCGTCGACTTGCCCGCGCCGTTCTCCCCGACGAGGGCGTGCACGGTGCCCTTGCGGACAGTGAGGTGGATGTCGTGGTTGGCGACGACGCCGGGGAAGCGTTTGGTGATGCCGGTCAGTTCGACGGCCGGCGGGCTGCTGGACGCGTTGATGGCGCACTCTCCTGGGAGACGGGGGCCTTCTACACGCGTAGAGCCCCTTCGGCAGTACGAAGTGGACGCGAGCCGGTCAATTCGGGCGAACCGCGCAGGTGGTGCGCGGTCCGCCCGAAGGGTTCACCCGGGCTCTTACGGCTTGCTCTTGACCTTGATCTTGCCGCTGGTGATGCCGGTCTCGGCAGCCTTCAGCGCCTTCTGCATCGCATCGTTACCGGAGAACTCCGGGTTCGAGTCGGCGAGGCCGACCTCGCCCGACTTCAGGTCGCCGGTGATGACGCCGGTCTCGGGCTTGCCATCCTGGACCGACTTGGCCAGGTTGTACACGGCCGATGCCACGTTCTTCGTGGCCGAGGTCAGGATGGAGTCCTTGAACTTGGCCAGCGGCGCCTGGCTGTACTGGTCGGAGTCGACACCGATCGCCCAGACCTTCTTCGCGGCGGCCGCCTCGATCACGCCCTGACCGGAGAGGCCCGCCGCGTGGTAGACCACGTCCGCGCCCTTCTCGATCTGCGCCTCGGCGGCCGTCTTGCCCTTGTCCGGGCTGGAGAAGCCGCCCTCCTCGGCGGTCTCGCTCAGGTACTGCGTGACGACCTTGACCTTGGGGTTGGTCGCCTTCGCGCCCTGCACGTAGCCGGCCTCGAACTTGTGGATGAGCGGCACGTCCACACCGCCCACGAAGCCCACGGTGTTCGTCTTGGTCGCCTTGGCGGCCGCGACGCCCGCCAGATAGGAGGCCTCCTGCTCGCTGAAGACGAGGTCCGCGACGTTCTTCGCCTGCACCTGCGCGTCGTCCACCACACCGAAGGTGGTCTTCGGGTACTTCGCGGCGGCGGCCTTCACGGCCGGCGCGTACGCGAAGCCGATACCGACGACCGGGTTGTAGCCCGACTTGGCCAGGGAGACCAGCCGCGCGGTCTTGTCCGCGTCCGTCTCGCCGTCGGTCGGCTCCTGGTCCTCGCCCTTGTAGCCGAACTCCTGCTCGGCCTTCTTCATGCCCTCGTACGCGGCGTCGTTGAAGGACTGGTCGCCGCGGCCACCGACGTCGTACGCGATGGCGATGCCCTTGGACTTGCCGCCGTTCTCCTTGCTTGCGGCGTCGCTGGAGGTGCCGCCACAGGCGGACAGGGAAGCGGCGAGAGCAACGGTCGCAGTGCCTGCGAGCGCTATTCGGGAAACCCGGCGCATGGGATGAGCTCCTTGTGTACAAGCACCGACGACGGTCCGGACGGCGCTGGCTTCGCCGCAGATTAACGCGCGTAGAACGCGCATTGAACCCCCTCCGGCAGACCGTTATCCGTCCGTACTGAAAGCAACCGGAATCGATCTTGTACGGACATACGGGCGCGCCCCGGATCCGGTACGGGATCCGGGGCGCGCCCGGTGCTGCGGCGGCGCGGGCTACGGCTTCGTGGCCACGGTCACCTTGCCGTCGACGATGTCCTGCTTCGCCTTCGCGACGGCGTCCGCGAGCCCGGCGATCCGCTGGTACTGCGGGTTGGTGTCGGTGATGCCGACGCCGCCCGCCTTGAGGTCGAACCGGACCACGCCGGACAGCGGCTTCTTGTCCTTCACCGACTTGGCCAGTTCGTAGACGGCGCGCCCGACGTCCTTGGTGGCGGAGGTCAGGATGGAGTCCTTGTACTTGGCCAGCGGCGCCTGCTTGTACTGGTCTGAGTCGACCCCGATCGCCCAGACCTTCGCGCCCGCGGCGGCCTGGATGACGCCCTGACCGGAGAGGCCCGCCGCGTGGTAGACCACGTCCGCGCCCTTCTCGATCTGCGCCTCGGCGGCCGTCTTGCCCTTGTCCGGGCTGGAGAAGCCGCCCTCCTCGGCGGTCTCGGTCAGATACTGTCGGACCACCTTGACCTTGCTGTCCGTGTCCTTGACGCCCTGCACGTAGCCGGCCTCGAACTTGTGGATGAGCGGCACGTCCACACCGCCGACGAAGCCCACGGTGTCCGTCTTCGTCGCCTTGGCTGCGGCGACGCCTGCCAGGTACGAGCCCTGCTCCTCGCTGAAGACGAGGTCGGCCACGTTCTTCGCCTCGATCGTGGAGTCGTCGATGATCCCGAAGGTGGTCTTCGGGTACTTCGCGGCGGCGGCCTTAACGGCGGGCGCGTACGCGAAGCCGACGCCTATGACCGGGTTGTAGCCGGACTTGGCCAGCGAACTGAGGCGCGCGATCTTGTCCGCGTCGCTCTCGCCGTCGCTCGGCTCCTGGTCGTCGCTCTTGTAGCCGAACTCCTTGTCCGCCTTGACCATGCCCGAGTACGCGGCGTCGTTGAAGGACTGGTCGCCGCGGCCGCCGACGTCGTAGGAGATGGCGAGGCCGAGGTTCTTCTCCTTCGCCTCGTCGCCCGCCTTGTCGGCGCTGGTGCCGCCGCAGGCGGTGGCGGCGAGGGCCAGGCCGGTGACGGCGACGGCCAGGGGCGTGAGGCGGGACGTGCGAGTTCGACGCATGATGGAGTGCTCCTTCGTCAACACGCCGCGCGGGGCGCTGAGTTCGGCGGAGCGTAACGCGCGTAGAAGGGGCGGGGCATCGGTTCGGGGGCGCCGTTATCTATTTGTGCCGGTGCCATGCCCTCCGGGGGCCGGCGGGTGTGAGCCCCTGTGGCCCTGGGGGTGCTGGGTGCGCCGGCCGGTCGGCGCGGAGGTCGCGGGGCCCTGCCCCGGACCCCGCTGCTCGATCGCCGCAGGGGCTTGGATCTGGTGCTCAGGCGTCAGAGAAGGCGGCGCCGTCCAGGAGGGCTGCCGCCGTGAAGAGTTCTACTCCTACCGTGATCGCCGACTCGTCCACGTCGAAGTCGCCCTGGTGCAGGTCGCGGGAGGTGCGGTCCTCGGGGGACTTCACGCCGAGGCGGGCCATCGCGCCCGGGACGTGCTCCAGGTACCAGGAGAAGTCCTCGCCGCCCAGGCTCTGCAGCGTGCCCTCGACGGAGTCCACGCCTCGGCGGGCGGTCATGGCCTCCCGGAGCAGTTCGGTGACCGCCGGGTCGTTCACGACGGGCGGGACGCCGCGGACGTAGTTCACCACCGGCTTGGCCCGGTACAGGTCGGCGATCTCCTGGACCGCGCCGTGCACCACGTCCGGGGCCTCGCGCCAGGCCTCCAGGTCCAGGCAGCGGACGGTGCCGGAGAGTTCGGCGTGCTGCGGGATCACGTTGCACGTGTGGCCCGACTCGATGCGGCCCCAGGTGAGGACGAGCCCGGAGCGGGCGTCGACCCGGCGGGCGACCACGGCCGGGACCTCGGTGGCGACCTTGGCGACGGCCGTGACGAGGTCGGTGGTGAGGTGCGGGCGGGCCGTGTGGCCGCCGGGGCCGTCCAGGGTGACGTCCAGGCGGTCGCAGGCGGAGGTGATGGCCCCGTACCGCAGGCCGATCTTCCCCGCGTCCACCTTCGGGTCGCAGTGCACGGCGATGATCTTGCGGACGCCGTCGAGGGCACCGCACGCGATCAGGTCGGCGGCGCCGCCGGGCAGCACCTCCTCGGCGGGCTGGAAGATCAGCCGGACCGGATGCGGGAGTTCGCCGCGCCGGTCCATCTCGGCGAGGACGAGCCCCGCGCCGAGGACCACCGTGGTGTGCACGTCGTGGCCGCAGGCGTGCGCGCGGTCCGGGACGGTGGACCGGTACGCGCAGCCGAGCTTGGTGTCCGGAATGGGCAGGGCGTCGATGTCGGCGCGGAGCGCGAGCATGCCGCGGCCGCCCTCCCACTCCCCCGTCTCGGTGTGGGTCCCGATGTCACAGATGAGGCCGGTGCCGATGCCGGACTCGCGCGGCTGGAGCCCGGCCAGTTCGAGCCGGGTCTTGAGCGCGGCGGTGGTGCGGAACTCCTGATTGCCCAGCTCGGGGTGCATGTGCAGATCGCGGCGGAAGGCGACGAGCTCGGCGCGGAGGGCCTCCGGCAGGGCGCCGGCGAGCGCGCTGCCCAGGGCGTCTTCCCCCGGCCGGCCGGCCTCGGACTCTCGGGACGTCAACTGGTTCACCCTTTGAAGGGTAAGGCGCCCAGGGCACCAACTGTCCCTCGATCAACAAAACTTCAGCCAGATTGGGGTAAGAAATCCGGTCCGGTCCGCATGTCGATCACTCGACACGGGTATGACTCCTCTTTCCCCCGGTCCGGCAGGCACGCTGCCCGGTCCGGGCGGTCACGGCGAGGGCCGCGGCCGCGACGGCGAACGCGGCCCCGACGAGCCCCGCGCTCACCCCCGGCACCGCCCGGTACCCGAGGCCGCCCGCGATCACGGCGCCGCCGGCCCAGGGCCCGCAGGCCGCCCCCACGTTGAGCGCCGCCGTCGCGCAGCCGCCCGCGAGGGTGGGCGCGCCGGCCGCCGCGTCCAGGGCCTGGGCGATCAGGGTGGAGCCGACGGCGAAGGAGAGCGCGCCCTGGACGAAGGCGAGGACCAGGGCGACCGGGGCGCTCTGGGCGGTGAGCGCGAGCAGGACCCAGCCGGCGAGGAGCGCCGCACCGCCGCCCGCGAGCACCGGCAGCGGCCGCGCGTCGGAGAGCCGGCCCGCCGCCTGGACGCCGGTGAACGCGCCGAGCCCGAACAGTGCGAGGAGCACCGGCACCCGGCCCGCGCCGATCCCGGTCACCTCCGTGGCCAGGGGCGCGAGATAGGTGAAGGTGCAGAAGGTCGCGCCGTTCACGAGGGCGCCGAGCAGCAGCGCGGTCAGCAGGCGGGGGCGGCGCAGGGCGCGCAGTTCGTGGCGCGCGCCCGGCCGCGCGCCGGACTCCGCGGGGACCGAGCGCGCCACCGCCGCCAGGGCGGGCAGGCAGACAAGGGCGACGGCCCAGAACGCGGCGCGCCAGCCGAGCAGGTGGCCGAGCAGGGCCCCGCCGGGTACGCCGGCGACGCAGGCGAGGGTGGTGCCGCCGAGCAGGATCGCGGTGGCCCGGCCCGTGGCGCCGGGGGCCAGGGCGGCGGCCGTGGCGAGGGCCATGGCGAGGAAGGCGGCGTTGGCGAGCGCGGCGACGACGCGGGTGGCGAGCAGCACGGCGTAGCTGCTGGTCAGCGCCGCGGCGACGTGGGCGAGCAGGAAGACCGACAGGGAGCCGAAGAGGGCGGCGCGGCGGGAGCGGCGCGCCCCGAGCAGCGCCGTCAGCGGCGCCCCGACGATCATGCCGACGGCGAAGGCCGAGGTGAGCGAGCCGGCGGCGGGGACGGAGACGCCCAGGTCGTGGGCGATGGACGGGCCGAGCCCGGAGAGCATGAACTCGGAGGTTCCTTGCGCGAACACGGCAAGGGCGAGGAGGTAGAGCGCGAGGGGCACAGCGGACTCCGTGACCGTACAGAGAGGGGAAGGGGTCGCGGTACGGCGGTCCGGCGGTGGCAGGCGTCAGCGGAGGCGGGGCCCGGGGAGGCTGCCTCGACGCGGCGCGGGAGCAGGCCACCGGCGCGGCGCCGGTGGCCGGAGTCTGTCGGACTCGGGACTGTTCACGAGGGAGAGGGTAGGCGGTGCGGGCGCGGCCGGCCAGCGGGTTTCCCGGGCCCGGGCGGCCGTTTCAGACCGTGCGCACGTCGGGGGCCGAGCCGGCGATTCCGGCGAGGAAGCCCTGGGCGTGGTCGGAGACGCCCTGGCTGAGCCAGGCCGGGTCGATCTCGCAGACCGCGACCTTCACACCCGTGCCCTGCAAGGCGATCGGCAGGGTGTGGACGACGGTCGAGGGGAAGCTGAGGATCGTCCGGCCGATGGGGCCGCGGCGGGCGATGAGTTCGAGCGGCAGGTCGGGGCGGACCACTTCGAGGCCGGTCTCGCCGGCGAGGCGGTGGAGCTTGTCGGCGGCCTCGCGGCGGTGGGCGAAGTAGCGGGTGGCGCCGTGCGCGGCGGCGAGTTCGCGCACCGCCTCCAGGTAGCGGTCGAGGTCGACGACGCCGGTCTCCACGAGGGAGGTGCCCACCAGGTCGGCGCCGCGGGTCAGGCGCGGCGGGCCGAAGCGGGCCCGGGTCCAGGCGTAGTCGTTGGCCGCGAACGTCACGCCCTCGGGCGCCTCGTCCACCGGCATGGAGGTGAAGACGGAGACGGTGCGGCGGCCGGTGCGCGGGGTGAGCCGGCGGCGGGCCGAGGCGGAGACGGGGGCGAAGACCAGGTCGCGCGGGCCCGGCCGGCCGCCGCGCCGGTGCCAGCGCACGAGCCGCTCGCCGCGGGCCAGCTGGGAGATGAACTCCATGGTGGCCGTGCCGTCGTCGACGACGACCAGGTCCCGGGCGCGGGTGATCGTCAGAAGCAGTTGTACGTAGCGGGAGAAGGGGTCGCCGATGACGACGCGCTCGGCGCGGCGCAGCGGTCCCGCGAGGCCGCCGACCGTCGCGAACGGGGCGCCCGCGCCGCCGCGTGCCTCCTCCCAGCGCACCGTGTGCCCTTCCTCGCGGGCGAGTTCGGCCATGCGGCGCAGCTGGCCCCGGGTCATCGGGTCGGTGGGCGAGAGCACCACCACGGTCGCCTTCGCGCCGTCGTGGTGGGCCCACTCCAGCACGTTGAGGAGCTGCACCGGGCTCTCGACGAAGCACAGGGTACTGCGGGACATGCGGCCCTCCCCGGGGACGCCGAGGCGGCCCGGCGTGGACGCGCACGCCGGACCGCCGAGGGGGTGTGGGTCAGACGCCGACCGGCTCGCCGGCGGCGACGGCGATCTCCGACTCGGCGACGACGCCCGCGACGCGGCGCAGCTTCTTCATCGGGCCGAGCTCGGACTCGTAGACCTTCTTGACGCCGTCACCGAGGGAGGCCTCGATGGTGCGGATGTCGCGCACGAGGCGGGTGAGGCCCTGCGGCTCCACGGAGGCGGCCTGGTCGGAGCCCCACATGGCGCGGTCGAGGGTGATGTGGCGCTCGACGAAGGTGGCGCCGAGGGCGACGGCGGCCAGCGTCGTCTGGAGGCCGGTCTCGTGGCCGGAGTAGCCGATGGGCACGTTCGGGTACTCGGCCTGGAGGGTGTTGATGACGCGGAGGTTGAGCTCCTCGGCCTGCGCCGGGTACGTCGACGTGGCGTGGCACATCAGGATGTTGTCCGAGCCGAGGACCTCGACCGCGTGGCGGATCTGCTTCGGCGTCGACATGCCGGTGGAGAGGATCACCGTGCGGCCGGTGGCGCGCAGGGCGCGCAGCAGCTCGTCGTCGGTCAGGGAGGCGGAGGCCACCTTGTGGGCGGGGACGTCGAACTTCTCCAGGAAGGCGACGGCCTCGGTGTCCCACGGGGAGGCGAACCAGTCGATGCCGCGCTTCTTGCAGTGCTCGTCGATCTGGCGGTACTCGTCCTCGCCGAACTCGACGCGGTGGCGGTAGTCGATGTACGTCATGCGACCCCAGGGGGTGTCGCGCTCGATGTCCCACTGGTCGCGCGGGGTGCAGATCTCCGGGGTGCGCTTCTGGAACTTCACCGCGTCGCAGCCGGCCTCGGCGGCGACGTCGATCAGCTTGAACGCGTTCTCCAGGTCGCCGTTGTGGTTGATGCCGATCTCGCCGGTGATGTAGACGGGGTGGCCGGGGCCGGCGGTGCGCGAACCGAAGGTGCGGAGGCGGGAGTTGGGAGCAGACATGAGAGGTGCGTTCCTTACTTGGTTTCGAGGGAGTCGAGAGAAGGACCGAGGATCCAGCTGGCGATCTCTCGGATCGCGCCGTCGCCACCGGGGGCGGTGGTGACCGCGCGTGCGGCGCCGCGGACGACGTCGTGGGCGCTCGCGACCGCCACGGGCCAGCCGACGAGGCCGAAGCACGGGAGGTCGTTGACGTCGTTGCCGGCGTAGAGCACGCGCTCCGGCGCGATGCCCTGCTCCTCGCACCACTGCTTCAGTGCGAGGTCCTTGCGGTCGATGCCGTGCAGGACCGGGATCTTGAGTTTCCGGGCCCGGGCGGCGACCACCGGGTTCACTTCCGTGGACAGGATCAGCAGCTTCAGGCCACTCCTGCGGAGGGCCGCGATGCCGAGGCCGTCACCGCGGTGCACGGTGACGAACTCCCGTCCGTCGGAGTCGATCAGCACCCGGTCGTCGGTCTGGGTGCCGTCGAAGTCGAGGACGACCGCGTCGATGTCCTCCCTGGTGGGGAGGGGGTGCTGGTCGAAGAGGGGGGCCAGCGCGCGGGCGCGGGCCAGGTCGTGCGGGTCGTCGATCTCCAGGACCCGGGCGGGGTCGGTGCGCACGAGGTCGGTGCGGCCGAAGAAGCGGTGCTCGCTGCGGCGGAAGCCGGCGGCCTCCATCGCGTAGACGGCGCCGGTCTCCAGCAGGTCCTGGGGGCGGTCCTGGCGGCGCGGCCGGAAGGACTTGTCGTGGTTGACGCCGTAGCCGCCGCTGGTGGCGGGCGCCTCGGTGACGAGGGTGCCGGTGCCGCCGAGCGCGGCGGCCCGTTCGGTGGCGAGGGCGCCGGGCTCCTCGATCGTGTCCCAGCCGTCGCGCCAGACGAAGCCGTGGAAGGGGGCGACGGTCAGCGCGCTGTCCGCGCCGTCCTCGACGATCGCCCGGACCACACCGTCGATGTCGTCGTGGGCGAGGAAGGGGCTGGTGCACTGGACGAGCAGCACCACGTCCACGGCCGCGCCGTGCAGCGCCTCGTGGGCGTCCATGGCGTGCAGGACGGCCGCCTCCGAGGTGGCCTTGTCGCCGGCGATGGCGGGCGGCCGGGTGACGACCTCGGCGCCGGCCTGCCGCGCCGCCGCCGCGATCTCCGCGTCGTCGGTGGAGACCACGACGTCGGTGACCTGCCGGGTGGCGAGGCACTCGCGCACGGCCCGGACCACCAGGGGCACGCCGCCGACCGGGGCGAGGTTCTTGGCGGGTACGCCCTTGGAGCCGCCACGGGCGGGGATCACGGCGAGGACGCGGCGGACCGGGGGCGCCTGGCCCGCTTCCGGGTCGGTCATCTGGGGCTCTCTTTCGGGGGGTCGGGAGTTCCTCGGGGGCCGGGTCACAACTCGCCCATCCGCCGGATGACCGGGGCGACGCGCTGGACGCCGTGCCGGTAGGCGCCGCGGGCGGCCCGGCGGACGATCTGCCGGACGGGGCCCGGGTCCTTGTCGGCGGCGGGCGCGCCGGGCAGCGGGCTGCCGTCGGGCGCCAGGTGGTGGCGGGCGAGGACGCGCGGCAGATAGCCGGGCGCGGTGGTGCGGCTGTAGTACGGGGTCAGCGGCGGCCGGTCGGCCGCCAGGAGCGCGGTGACCCTGGCGCGCGCCCCGTCGAAGGCGCGTTCGTACGAGCCGTCGGCGGCGACGCCCTGCCGGGCGACCCAGGCCGGGTCCGGCTCGGGCAGCGTGCCGGCGTCGAGCTGGTCCCAGGAGACGAGGCAGCCGGAGCCGGTGAAGTGGTGGTTGCCGAGCACCTCGCGCACCCCGAGGTCGGTCAGGAGCGCGGTGGGGACGCGCCGGTGCAGCGCTTCGAGGGCGGCCGTCGAACTGACGGTGACCAACAGGTCCGTGCGGTCCAGGACCTCGCCCATGTTCCCGTAGACGAGGCGGAAGTTGGGCGGCGGTTCGAGGCGCTGGACGAGCTTCTGGTACGGCACTTCCTCGATGTGCGTGGTGTGTTCGCCGGGCTTGCTGCGCAGCTTGAGCAGCACCTCGCGGTCCGGGTGCTGCCGGGCGTGCCGCACCAGGCGCTCCAGCAGGTAGAGCCGGTCGGCCGGGGTGTCCGGCACGGACGGCTGCGCGGCGAAGACCACCGTGTACGGGTCGTGCGGGGCGGCCGGGTCGTAGGCGGCGCCGCCGAGGAAGGGCAGCGCGCACTCGGTGACCGATCCGGCGTCCGCGCCGACGCCTGCGTACACGGCGCGGAAACGTTCCGCGTCGTAGCGGGAGTTGGCGAGGACGACGTCCGCGCCGTGCCGCAGCAGCAGGCCGTCGGTGAGCTTCTCGTAGACGACGCCGACGTAGCCGGTGACCACGACGGGCCGCCTGGCCACGCCGCGCCAGGCGTGGGCGAGCCCGTGCAGGACGGCCTGGACGGCGCCGCCCACGAGGGCGAGGACGACCACGTCGTACGCGGCGGGGTCGCGCTCCATCTCCCGCAGGAACTCCACCGCGGTGACCTCGCGCAGCCGGTCGGCGCGGACGCCGACCTCGGTCAGCTGGCGGGGGGTCGGGGTGGCCCGGCCCCGCAGCAGGAAGCCGTCCGGGGCGGGGCCGGCGGTGGCCCGGTCGGAGGTGAGGCGGCCCGCGGTGAGGGCGCCCCATTTCCACCGGGTGTCGGAGTCTGCGAGCACGGCGATCCGCTGTTGCTCGGGAGTACTTACTGGCACGACGACGAAGTTAGGAAGCCATTTCGAGCCGCGGCCCAACCCGAGTGCAACAAACGGTTAACAGCACACCGACGAACGGCGAATCGGGCCCGGAAAGGGCGACGGGAGGGGCCGGTTCACGGTCCCGCCACACGTCGTTCACCTGGCATCAAGTTGCCGGTCAAGACGAATGCCGGGCCGCCGCCTAACGTCACGGTCGTGGTCAAGCTCTCCGTCATCGTGCCGTTCTACAACGTGCAGCAATACGCGCCCGACACCTTGCGAAGTCTGCGTGCCAACGCGCGCGACGACTTCGAATTCATTCTCGTCGACGACTGCTCCAAGGACGAGACACCGGACATTCTCGCGCGCGCCGAGCGCGAGCTGCCCGGCGCGGTCGTCGTGCGACACGAACAGAACGGGGGACTCGCCACCGCCCGCAACACCGGCCTGGACGCGGCGCGCGGCCAATACCTGACGTTCCTCGACGGCGACGACTGGCTCGCGCCGGGTCACTACCCCCGCCTGCTCTCCGCCATCGAGGCCCTGGGCTGCGACTTCGTCCGTACGGACCATGTCCAGTGCACGGCGCGGGCCCGCACCGTGCACCGGGTGCCGCACGGCAGGCGCGGCGTCGTCCTCGACCCGCGGGAGGCGATCCTGCCCGCGGACCGCTCGACCTCCGTCGACTACGCGTACGCGTGGGCCGGCATGTACCACCGGCGCCTCGCCGACGCTGGGCTGCTGCACTTCACCGACGGGCTGCGCACCGCGGAGGACCGGCCGTGGATCTGGCGGCTGCACCGCGAGGCGAAATCCTTCGCCGTCGTGAGCCAGCTCGGCATTTTCTACCGGCGCGGCGTCGCGTCGTCGCTCACCCAGATCGGCGACGTGCGCCAGCTCGATTTCATTCGCGCATTCGACCAGGTCGTACGGGAAACGGCAGCGGACAAGGACGCGGACCGGCTGCTGCCGAAAGCCGTGCGCACGTACTGCGCCATCATCTCCCACCATCTGGGCTCCATCGAGAGGTTCGAACCGCAAGTGGCGCGCACATTGAAATCCCTCAGCGCGGCGGCGCTCAAGCGCATGCCGCAGCGGGTGCTCGACGAGGCGCTCGACTCGATGGACGTCGAGCGCGCCACGCGGCTGCGCCGGCTGCGCCGCCGCCCGGTCAGCGCGGAGGCCGCGGCATGACCCAGCGCACGACTCGCATCCTGCTGTCGTCCACCCTGTACGGCACCGCGACGCTCGCGGCGGCGCTGGACGCCGGCCGGTTCGCCCCGGCGGACCGCACGATCCTGCTGGTCGCCAACAACGCGGCGACGCCCGAGACCACCCCGGCCCTCGACGAGATGCCCGGCTTCGAGCGGCTGCGCGACCGCTTCGACGCGGTCCTGTCCTGGAACGAGGCGATCGCCCCGTTCCACCCTGGCGGCTGGTCGCCGCGCGCCGACGATCTCCCGCTGTGGGAGCGGCACCTGCGGCTGCTGTGGGAGCTGGGCGACGACGCGGTCGAGCTGGCCGTGGAGTCCATCCAGGTCAATCCGGCGACGGCCGTCGCGCAGATCTTCACGGGCGCGCCCGTCGACGTGTACGCGGACGGCCTGATGAGCTACGGGCCGACCCGCAACAAGCTCGATCCCCTGGTCGGCACACGGGTGCGCCGCCTGCTCCACCTCGATCTCGTCCCGGGTCTCAAGCCGCTGCTGCTCACGGAGTTCGGCGTCGAGCCCGAGATCGTACCGACGGAGGTCTTCCTCAAGGTCCTCGCCGAACTGGGCGAGAGCGCGGACGCGTTGCCGCCGGTCGCGGACGGGCCGGCGCTGCTGCTCGGCCAGTACCTCTCCGCGCTCGGCATCCTCACCCCCGAGGAGGAGGAGGAGCTGCACGTGCGGATGGCGCGCGGCGCGGCCGAGCTGGGCCACCGCCACCTGGTGTTCAAGCCGCACCCCACGGCTCCGGCCCGCTGGTCGCGGACCCTGGAGAAGGAGGCGGAGCGGCTCGGCGTCGAGCTGACCGTCCTGGACACCCCGGTCCTCGCCGAGGTGATCTACCAGCGGATGCGCCCGGCGCTCGTCGTCGGCTGCTTCTCCACGGCGCTGCTCACCGCGTCGGCGCTGTACGGGCTCCCGGTGGCCCGGGCCGGCACGTCCACGCTCCTGGACCGCCTCGCGCCGTACCAGAACAGCAACCGGGTCCCGGTGACGATCGTCGACGCGCTGCTGCCCGGTCTTTCGGACCGGACCGCCGTCGAGGCCCAGGAGGCACCGCTGTCCGTCGCCGAACTGACGGAGCTGCTGCGGGCGGTGGGCTTCGCGATGCAGTCGAAGATCTACCCGCAGCTGCGGCCCGCCGCCGAGCGCTACCTGGCGACCCGGCTCGACGCGCACACCTGGCGCTACTTCAAGCGCCGCCGCCTGACCTCCCTCGCCCTTCCCGGCGCGGTCCCGGCCCAGCTCGCGTTCATCCCGCGCAACGCGGTGGTGCGCAAGGTCGCCAGACGCGCCCGATCCTTCAAGCGAGCCGCACTCGGATGAGCGTCATAGAACCCACCGCACTCGCCACGCCCGCGGCCGGCCCGCAGGCCGCCGGGCCCGCGCGCGCCAAGCGCGTCCTGCCGCGGCTGTACGCCCTGGACGGCCTGCGGCTGATCGCCGCGCTCATGGTGGCGGCGTACCACTACGGCGGCCGCGACGGCGAGGTCTCGCATGCCTGGGGGACCTCGCCGCGCACCCAGTTCCCGTCCCTGCACGGCTGGTTCGCCTACGGCTGCCTCGGGGTGCAGATCTTCTTCGTCATCAGCGGGTTCGTGATCTGCATGAGCGGCTGGGGCCGCCCGCTGCGCTCCTTCTTCGCCTCCCGCGCCTCCCGCCTGCTGCCGTCCTACTGGGTGGCGATCGTGCTGGTCACGGCGGTCTTCTCAGTGCCGGTCGTGGTCTACAAGGCGGTCTCGCCGAGCGACGCCCTGGTCAACCTGACCATGCTCCAGCAGCCGTTGGGCGCGGACCGGGTGCTCGGTGTGTGCTGGACGCTCTGGGCGGAGCTGCGCTTCTACGCGCTGTTCGCCCTGTGCGTCGTCCTGCCGGGCGCGACCCGCCACCGCGTCGTGCTGTTCTGCGCGGTGTGGACGCTGGCGGCGGCGCTCGCGCAGGCCGGCGGCGAGCCACTGCTCACCGTCGTGCTGATGCCCGAGTACGCGCCGTTCTTCATCGGCGGCATCGGCCTCTACCTGGTCCACCGCGACCGGCGCGACGTGACGGCCTGGGGCATCGTCGCGGTGAGCTACCTGATCGGGCAGCACTACGCCGTCGACCAGCTGTGGCACGCGCCGAACCCGGACTTCTTCTCGTACCGCACCTCGTTCGGGATCATGGCGGTCATCACGCTCGGCTTCGCCGCGGTGACCGTGATCGCACTCGGCTGGACGTCCTGGGCCAACTGGCGGTGGCTCTCGGTCGCGGGCGCCCTCACCTACCCGTTCTACCTGGTCCACGAGCACCTGGGCTGGGTGTCGATCGAGATCCTGCACCGGCGTGCGGGGCTGCCCTCATGGGCCACGTTCGCGGCGACGATCGGCGTGATGCTGACGCTGGCGTGGCTGCTGAACCGTTACGTCGAGACGTGGGCGACGCCCCTGCTGCGCCGGGCGCTGAACCGGGCGCCCACCGCTCAGCACACTCCGTAACGCGCTTCGATCCCGGCCACGATCAGCCGCAGCCCCTCCTCGAACCGCTCGTCGTACGCCGCGAACAGCTGTCCGCCCGCGGCGGCGGCGAGCGGGTACTCGGCGAGCAGCTCGGCGCGCTCGTCCACGTCGTAGCCCGGGCGCCGCTCGGTGGGCAGCGGCCGCACGCCCTGCTCCTCGGTGACGAAACCGAGCGTGTACATGTACGCCGTCGAGCTGGCCCAGGTGGCCTGCTCGGGGGTGAATCCGGCCGCGACGAGGAAGCGCAGGGTCGCCTCCATCTCGCGACCGTGGTCGGTCCCGGTGAACCGTGAGCCGCTGAAGACCTTCGCGCCGTCGCGGTAGCGCAGCAGCGTGTCGCGCAGCTGCCCATTGCCGCGCACCAGCCGCTCCTGCCAGCTGCCGGAGGGCTCGTACCCGACCTGCCGGCCGGTCTCCGTCATGCGCCGGAACATCACCGTCGCCATCTCGTCGAGCAGCGCCTGCTTGTTCTTGAAGTGCCAGTACAGGGCGGGGGCCTGCACGTCGAGCTGCTTGGCGATGGCGCGCAGTGTCAGGCCCTCCAGGCCCACGTCGTTCAGCAGGTCCAGGGCGGTGTCGGCCACGTGGGCCTTGTCGAGCTTGGGCCGCTTGGGTTGCGCGTGCTCGTCGAGCTCGGGCCGTTTCGGTCGCGCGTGCTCTTTCGGGTTCGTCTGCTCAGCCACGCTTGACACTTTATCGCCGTTAAGGGGATGCTCGACCCATCGCACTTAACAGCGTTAAGGAGAGGTGATGGCGATGCGTACTGCCGGAACGGAGACGGCGACGACGGATGTCCTGATCGTGGGCGCGGGCCCGACCGGCCTGGTCCTCGCCCTCGACCTGGCGCGCCGCGGGGTGCGGGCGCTGTTGGTGGAGCGGGCCCGGTCCCTCTTCCCCGGCTCGCGCGGCAAGGGCCTCCAGCCGCGCACCCAGGAGGTGCTGTACGACCTCGGCGTGCTGGACGCGATCCGCGCGGCGGGCACCCCGTACCCGACGATGCTGCTCTGGGAGGGCGGCGAGCCGGGCCAGGAGTGGGACATGCTCAAGCGCACCGAGCCGACGGAGCAGGTCCCGTTCCCGGACGCCTGGCTGATACCGCAGGCCCGCACGCAGGAGGTGCTGTACGCACGGCTGCGGGAGCTGGGCGGCGAGGTCCGCTTCGGCGCCTGTCTGAGCGGCGTGGAGCAGGACGCCGCGGGGGCGACGGCGACGTTCGAGGACGGTTCGTCCGTGCGCGCCGGTTATGTGGTGGCCGCGGACGGCGGCCGCTCCACCGTGCGCCGGGCGCTCGGCATCGCGATGGCGGGCGAGACCGTCGACGCCAAGCCGATGCTGGTGGCGGACGTGCGGATCACGCGGGCCGCGCCCGTCCCGGACACGCACTGGCACATGTGGCCGAAGGCACCCGGGGGCGGTGTGGCGTTCTGCCCCCTGCCGTCCGACACGGGCCGCCTCTTCCAGCTGGCCGCGCAGTACACGGACGAGACGGCGGTCCCCGACACCTCACCGGCCGGCGTGGCCAAGCTCCTCGCGTCTCGGACACCGCTCGGGCAGGAGCACATCGCCGAGGTGGTCTGGGCCTCGGACTTCCGGGCGCGCGCGGCGCTGGCGGACCGCTTCCGCGCGGGCCGGGTCTTCCTGGCGGGGGACGCGGCGCACGTCCACTCCCCCGCGGGCGGGCAGGGTCTGAACACGAGCGTGCAGGACGCGTACAACCTGTCGTGGAAGCTGGCCGCCGTCCTGTCCGGCGCCCCCGAGCGGCTCCTGGACACCTACGAGGAGGAGCGGATGCCGGTCGCGGCGGACATCCTCGGCATCAGCACCCGCATCCACCGCGCCGGCGCGGGCGGCAGGCCGGTGCGACGCGGCGAAGAGGTGCAGCAACTGGGCATCGGCTACCGCGCGTCGGCGCTGACCCGCGAGACCCGTACGGGCCTGGCCGAGAATGCGCTGCGGGCCGGCGACCGCGCCCCGGACGGACACCGCGGCGGCCTCCGCCTCTTCGACACCTTCCGGGGCCCGCACTGGACCCTGCTGTCCGTCGGCGCCGGACCCGACCCCGCGCTCCCCGAGCGGGACTTCATCCGGCCGGCACACATCCCGGCGTACGAGGCGTACGGCACCGGCGTGTTCCTGATCCGGCCGGACGGATACGTGGCGTGGGCCGGGGAGACGGGGCGCGGGGTGGGGGCGTATCTGGCGGAGATGGGGTGGGGGGAGGCGGTGGGAGTGGGGGCGGGGCGCTGAAGGCTGCGGGCAGCTGGCGGGCGGCGATGACGCTCCCGTACCCGAGAGGGAGGCGGCAGAGATTTCGGGTGCCCACACCTGACGCGGGAGGACCCCGCCCACCTGCCACGGGGGGCCGGGGATCACGCGGTTCGAGAGGAGTGGAGACATCCGGCTGGGCCCGTTACACGCTGGCCAGCGACAGCTTCACCGCGAATCCCAGGAAGAGCACCCCGGCGGCCGAGGTCGCCCCGGCCGACAACCGCTTGCGGCGGCGGAAGGCGGCGGACAGCCGGGTGCCGCTGAAGATCAGGGCGGTCAGGTAGAGCACGCTCGCGAGCTGGGCGAAGGCGCCGAGCACCACGAAGGAGAGGGCGGGGTAGGCGTAGGAGCGGTCGACGAACTGCACGAAGAAGGCGATGAAGAAGAGGATCGCCTTGGGGTTGAGGAGGCTGATCACCAGCGCCCGGCGGAAGGGCCGCTCCTGCGGCGTGGGCGCCTCGGAGAGGCCGGCCTGCGCGGCGGCGATCCGCTCGCGCCGGGTCCGCCACATCGACCACGCGGCCCGCAGCATGCCCACCGCGAGCCAGGTCAGATAGCCGGCGCCGGCGTACTTCACGATCCCGAAGAGCACGGCGTTGGCCTGCAACAGGGAGGCGACGCCCGCGGCGGACAGCGTCATCAGGACGGTGTCGCCGCACCAGACGCCGGCCGCGGCCTTGTAGCCCGTGCGTACACCGCGACGGGCGGCGACGGAGAGCACGTACAGCGAGTTCGGCCCCGGCAGGAGGACGATGAGGACGGTACCCGCGAGATAGGTCGGAAGATCGATGACACCCAGCATGAGCGGAGTGTCGCACAGCCGGCCGGCACTCCGCCCGGGGTTTCAGTTGCCGGAAGATCGCTGGTCAGCGGGGCGATCGCAGGCACGGCCACACTCGCGTGGCGCCCCGCCGGTCAGAAGGCGTCGGAGGGCACGTAGGTGCCCCACACCTCGCGCAGGGCGTTGCTGACCTCCCCGACTGTGGCGCGGGCGCGCAGGGCGTCCTTCATCGGGTAGAGGACATTGTCGTCGCCCTCGGCCGCCTTCTTCAGGGCGTCCAGCGCGGCGTCGACCGCGGCCTGGTCGCGCTCGGCGCGCAGCGTCGCGAGGCGCTGGGCCTGCTGGGCCTCGATGGCGGGGTCGACGCGCAGCGGCTCGTAGGGCTCCTCGGCGTCGAGGCGGTAGCGGTTGACGCCGACGACGACGCGTTCGCCCGCGTCGGTCTCCTGGGCGATGCGGTAGGCGGAGCGTTCGATCTCGGCTTTCTGGAAGCCGTGCTCGATGGCGGCGACCGCGCCGCCCAGCTCCTCGACCCGGGCCATCAGGGCGAGGGCGGCGGCCTCCACGTCGTCGGTCATCTTCTCCACGACGTAGGACCCGGCGAACGGGTCGACGGTGGCCGTCACGTCCGTCTCGTAGGCCAGCACCTGCTGGGTGCGCAGGGCGAGGCGGGCGGACTTGTCGGTGGGCAGGGCGATGGCCTCGTCGAAGGAGTTGGTGTGCAGCGACTGGGTGCCGCCGAGGACGGCGGCGAGGCCCTGCACGGCGACCCGGACGAGGTTCACCTCGGGCTGCTGCGCCGTCAGCTGGACCCCGGCGGTCTGGGTGTGGAAGCGCAGCATCTGCGACTTGGGGTCGCGCGCGCCGAACTCCTCGCGCATCACCCGCGCCCAGATCCGCCGGGCCGCGCGGAACTTGGCGACCTCCTCCAGGATCGTGGTGCGCGAGACGAAGAAGAACGACAGGCGCGGCGCGAAGTCGTCCACGTCCATGCCGGCGGCGACCGCGGTGCGCACGTACTCGATGCCGTCGGCGAGGGTGAAGGCGATCTCCTGCGCGGGCGAGGCACCGGCCTCCGCCATGTGGTAGCCGGAGATGGAGATGGTGTTCCACTTCGGGATCTCGGCCCGGCAGTACTTGAAGATGTCGGCGATCAGGCGCAGCGACGGCTTGGGCGGGAAGATGTAGGTGCCCCGGGCGATGTACTCCTTGAGCACGTCGTTCTGGACGGTGCCGGTCAACCGGTCGGCGGGGATGCCCTGTTCCTCGGCCACGAGCTGGTACATGAGGAGCAGCAGGGCGGCCGGCGCGTTGATCGTCATGGACGTGGAGACCTTGTCCAGCGGGATGCCGTCGAACAGCACCCGCATGTCCTCGACCGAGTCGATCGCCACGCCGACCTTGCCCACCTCGCCGGAGGCGATCGGGGCGTCGGAGTCGTGGCCCATCTGGGTCGGCAGGTCGAAGGCGACCGACAGGCCCGCCGTGCCGTTGGCGATCAGCTGCCGGTAGCGGGCGTTGGACTCGGTGGCCGTCCCGAACCCGGCGTACTGCCGCATCGTCCACGGCCGCCCCGTGTACATCGTCGGGTAGACGCCCCGTGTGTAGGGGTACGCGCCCGGCTCGCCCAGCTGCCGCCCCGGGTCCCAGCCCTCCAGGGCCGAGGGGCCGTACACCGGCTCGATGGGCAGTCCCGACTCGGATTCGCGCGCCATGGTTGTGCCTCCAGCGATCTGCCGACCGACCGTGTGTCTGTGGTGTGTCCGTGGTACTCCCGACGGTAACCGTCGCCTCTCGTGGCGGACTGTAGCGGCGGGCGTGCGGCGGTGGACGGCCCCGCTCCGATGTCCCGCTCACGCGCTTCGGGAGGTACCCGACGGCCGGGACCTGTTCGCGACCCCCGTGGAGCGGGCAGCATGCCTGGTGACATAGAGCAGAGCAAGGGTGCCGACAGGCGGGGGCGTCATGCGGACAGCTGTCATACGGGCAACACTGGCCGCCACCGGGGTGCTGGCCCTGGCCGGCGGCTGCAAGGTGGCGACGGTCGACGCGGACGGCAACCGGCTGCCGGCTCCGGCGGCGTCCGCGCCGTCCGGGCCCTCCGCGCCTTCCGCGCCTTCCGCGCCTTCCGCGTCGAGACCGGCCGCGGCCCCCCAGAAGCACCGGGCGTCCACACCGCCCCGGTCCGCGACGCGGGCGCCCGCCGCCCGGACCCTGTTCGCCCCCGGCGACCAGGGAAGCCAGGTGCGGGAGTTGCAGGCGCGGCTGCGCCAGGTCGCCTGGCTCTCCCATGTGCCGACGGGCACGTACGGCGCGGCGACGACGGCCGCGGTCAGCGGGTTCCAGGGCAAGCGCGGCCTGCCGCGCACCGGCACCACCGACACGGTCACCTGGCAGCGGCTGCTGCGGATGACGCACGAGCCGACCCGCGGCGAGCTGTACGTGCGCACCGGCCGGCCGGTGGCGAAACCGGACCCGCGTTGTATGACGGGGCGCGCGCTCTGCATCAGCAAGACGAGCCGGACGGTCTCCTGGATCGTGGACGGCAAGCGGCTGCTGACGACGGACGTCCGGTTCGGCTCGCAGTACACGCCCACCCGCGAGGGCGTCTTCCACGTGTACTGGAAGTCCCGCCACCACGTGTCGACGATCTACCACACGCCCATGCCCTACGCGATGTTCTTCAGCGGCGGCCAGGCGGTGCACTACTCCTCGGACTTCGCGGCCCGCGGCTACAGCGGCGCCTCGCACGGCTGTGTGAACGTACGGGACGAGCGGAAGATCGCGACGCTGTTCGCGCAGGTCCGTAACGGCGACAAGGTCGTCATCTACTGGTGAGGCGTGTTGGGGGCGTGGGTGGGACCGGGGGAACGTGTCCCACCCACGCCGGTGGCACCGAGCCGAAGGTACGGGGGGAACCCCGGCTCGTGCACAGCCGATGACCAGTCGGCTCACTCAGTACTGCGCCGCGCGCTCCGAAAACGTCACACCTGTTGCGCAGCTCGGCGTACGCAGCGCGTCTGTGCAGGTCACAGGGGTCGCGCGCCGGCCGGTTCAGGAGTGCGGACGGCCGTGCGCCGGGGTGGTGGCCGGCGAGGGGGCGGCGGGCCGGGCAGGCGCCGGGGCGATAGGTCGGTGCCCGCCGTCCTGCCCGAGGCCGCCCGCGCCGTGACCGGCCCCGCCGCCCGCGCCGCCGCCGTCGTCGTCATCGCCACCGTCCCGGCCGTCCGGTCCGCCGAGCCCGTAGGAGCTGTCCGGATGCTTCGCGCCCTTGCCGGAGCCGCCGTGCGTGGAGGAGCCCTTGGAGGAGCCCTTGGACGGGCTCAGCACGCGGTCGCAGAACCGGTCGAGGTCATCCGCGTCGCGGCCGTTCTTGCGGGCGGAGCCGCGCAGCCGCTGCCGTTCGCCGGCGCCGAGTTCACCGCCGCGGTAGCGGTGGCAGGCCTCGACCAGCCGGTGCCCGATCCCCTCGGACGTCTTGCCGCTCGCGGGGGCGCCGGGGGACGGCACGCGTGTCGTCGGCCCGCTCTCGTGGCTCCCGTCGCCGCCGGGGGCCGTGCTCGGCGCGCGGGTGGTCTCCGGTGTCGCCGAACCGTCGGGCAGTACCTCGGCGCGGTCCGGGTCCTGCGGGGACGGGGAGACGAGCCGCCGGTCGGGGCTGGCCACGCCCGACACGGTGGCGGCCGGCGAGGGATCGTCCCGGCCGCCGAACGGAGTGGGCAGCACCCCGGTCCCGGCGGCCACGGCGACCCCGCCGACCATGCAGGCGGCGAGCGCGCCGGCCACGGCCAACCGCACCGGCCGCCCCCAGCGGGGCCGGGCCTCGCGCCCGTCGCGCCCCGGCCCGGCGGGCGCGGGCGCACCGGCCGCGACCGCGCGCCGCCCGGCGCCGAAGCGTCCGCCGCCGATGTGGACGGGCCGGCCGGCCGGGGCAGCGCCGTCCGCGCGCGCCGCGTCCTCCACGGCGCCGACCGCGCGGGCCTCGCGGAAGGCTTTCAACGCGGCGTCCTCGCCGGGGAGTTCACCGTCCGGGCCGGTCTCGAGCGCGGTCAGCGCGTCGAAGGCGGCGAGTAGCCGCCCAGCGCGCCGCGCGTCGTCGTCGGCGACGGCCCGCAATGGCTCCCCGCGCAGCAGGCGCTCCGCCGCCTCGCGGTCCAGCCACTGGTCGTGCTCGTCGGCCATCACATGTCCTTCTGCGTCCACGTACGCGATTGCGTCACAGTGGCGGACGTCACCGCACGGGTACGGGGTTGCCGCGGCAGCGGCACGGCGTCGAGGGAAGGGGCGGCGTCGGGGTCCGCGCCGAGCAGCTCCGCCAGGCGCCGCAGGCCCCGGTGGGCGGCGGTGCGGACGGCGCCCGGCCGCTTGCCGAGGGTCTGCGCGGCGCTCTTCGCGTCGAGCCCGACGACGACACGCAGCACGACGGCCTCGGCCTGGTCCTGCGGGAGCTGGGAGATCAGGTGCAGCGCGGTACCGGTGGCGAGGGACTCCAGGGCCTCGTCGGCGGTGTCGCAGGGCGCGGGCCTGCCGGTGAGTTCGCTCTCGTCGCCGCCGACGGCGGGCCGCCGGCCCCGCATCCGGATGTGGTCCAGGGCGCGGTTGCGGGCGATGCGGGCCGCCCAGCCGCGGAACCGGTCGGCGTCGCCCTCGAACCGCGTCAGGTCCCGGGCTATCTGCAGCCACGCCTCGGAGGCGACGTCCTCGGCGTCCGGATCGCCGACGAGCGTCCGTATGTATCCGAGCAGCCGCGGGTGCACGGCGCGGTACACAGTCCGGAACGCGGTCTCGTCCCCGTCCTGTGCCGCAAGCACCGCGGCGGTCAGCTCCGCGTCGTCCCCCAGCACTCCCTGTCCCTGCCTGCCCCGGTGGTGAAGCCGTGTGCCCGAATGAACGGTGTGCGCTTCCGGCGCGAATCAGCACGCTACGGCCTGAAACACCCCCGCGTCCACGTTTGTACAAGAGACAACTACTGGGTCACGCAGCGGGGTGTGACAGAAAACGCACCGGCGGCGCTGAAGAGGGTACGGGCCGCTCGCGACCCGTAACGCGCGGCGGCCGGGGTCTCTCCTGTGGGGGGTGGCGACCCCGGCCGTCCCGCTCTCGCCCCCCCCCGTCGCGCCAAGTCCCCGCCGCGGCCCCCGCGTTCCAGCTCAGCCGCGCTCCCCCGGCCCGGCGCTCCCGGGCGGCGCCTCGCGCCCGGCCGACTCCGCGTCGAACCGCCGGGCCAGCCGCCGCAGCCCCCGGTGGGCCGCCGTGCGCACCGCGCCCGGGCGCCGGCCGAGGACGCGCGCGGCCGCGGGCTCGTCGAGTCCGACCACGATCCGCAGCAGCACGGCCTCCCGTTGCGCGCGCGGGAGTTCGCCGACGAGGGCGAGCACGCGGGCGGCGGCCCGGCCGGCGGGGTCGCGCGGGACGGGCCACCCGGGCACGTCCGGTTCCGCGGCGGGCCCGGGCGGGCGGTCCGCGCGCCGGCGCAGCAGATCGAGGGCGTGGCGCCGGGCGATCGCCGCGGTCCATGCGCGGAAGGTGGCACCGTCGCCCCGGAACGCCGTGAGGTCGCGGGCGATCTCCTGCCAGGCGTCGGCGGTGACGTCCTGCGCCCGAGCGCCGACGAGCCCGCTCAGGTACCCGAACAACCCTGGTTGGACGGAGCGGTAGGCCGCGGCGAAGGCGGCCTCGTCGCCGCCTTGGGCCCGCGCGACGGCCGCGCCCAGCTCGTCGTCGCGCAGCCGCGGACGACGGGGCTCCGCTCCTTGGCCCAACCGTTTTCCCTCTTCGTACGACGTGTCCGACGCGCCACGTCCGCAGCCGGGTTCCATGCCGATCAGCGCCCTGGCGCACAGAAACGTCACAGGCCGCCGGACGGGAGCGGCGCGCCTTCGCAGCGCATCCGCGAGCGCCGTGGCCCCCGCTGCGGCACCCCACTCGCGCGAGTGACGTACACCACATCCGCGCAACGTCTGCCGCCGCTCGATGGTCTTTCGCTGAGCAGAACTTCCACCCGCGGTACACGTGGGGTCTTTGTGAACTTCATCAAGGGGTGGGGCATTTGAGCCCGCGACAATCGCGCGGCAAGGCACAGAGCGCGCGCACTTCGCACGCGTACAAGCCGCTCAGTCTCAGACGCAGGGCGTGGCTCACGGTGGGTGCGGTCGTGCTCGGCGGGGCCGGCATGACGACGTACGCCATGGCCGCCGGCCAGGCCGCTCCGGCGCAGGGCGCCGAGCGCCGGGCCGCCGCGGTCCACACGGTGAAGATGGAGACGAAGGGCGACCGCAAGGTCGTGGCCCGGACCTCCACCAAGACGTTCAGCGCCGTCACGGTGACGTGGAAGGATCCCCGCGCCCAGATCGACGGCACGGCCCAGTTCCGCGCACGGGACGCCGCCAGCGGCACCTGGGGCGCCTGGACGGCCCTGCCGAAGGAGACGAACGACGCCGACGGCGCCGAGCGCGCCGCGATCCGGGGCGGTACCGCGTCGGTGCCGACCGAGGACGACTCCGACGGCGTCGAGGTCCGCGTGGTCGCCGCCGACGGCACCGCCTCCGACCTGCCCGCCGGCATGGACGTCAAGCTGATCGACCCCGGCACCGGGCCCACCGCCGCGCAGCTCGCCAAGTCGGCCGCGTACAGCGCGGACCTGCCGTCCGGCGCCCCCTCGCCCGACGCACCGCAGACCACCCCGCCCGACGGTGACGGAGCCGGCTCGCCGTCCGCGCCGGCCACCACCGACCCGGGCAGCCCGTCGCCCACGCCGAGCGAGACGCCCCCGGAGCCGCGGCCGTCGACGGTCGTCAAGCCGGTCATCATCCCGCAGTCGGTCTGGGGCCCCGGCCTCAGCCACGACGGGACGCCGACCTACGACACGGAGATCAAGGCCGCCGTCGTCCACCACACCGGCGTCGACGTGGACAACCAGGTCCCCTGCGCCAAGTCCGCCGAGCGGCTGCGCCAGATCCAGCAGGAGCACGTCGCCAAGGGCTACTACGACATCGGCTACAACTTCGTCGTCGACCGCTGCGGCCAGATCTTCGAGGGCCGCACCGGCGGCATGGACCTGCCGGTGCACGGCGCCCACGACTACGGGTTCAACACGGACACGGTCGGCATCTCCTACATCGGCAACTTCGAGTCGGCCAAGCCCACCAAGGCCGCGCTCGACGCCATCGCCCGCGTGGCGGCCTGGAAGTTCGGCCAGTACGGCATCAAGGCGACCAGCAACGTCACCCTGACGTCCAACGGTGACCTGAACGTCGACGGCAACAAGGTCGCCCTGGGCAAGACCATCACGCTGCCCCGCGTCTTCGGCCACAAGGACACCAACGCCACGCTGTGCCCGGGCGCGAACCTGTACCCGAAGCTCTCCCGCATCCGCACGCTCGCCGCGGCCCCGGGCATCTCGCACGCCCTCGTCTCGCAGAACGTCACGGGCGACGCCACCGCCGACATCGTCGCGGGCGTGCCCCGCGGCGCGGACGGCGGCCAGGTCGCCGTCGTCCCCGGCACCCTCTCGGGGCCGGGCGCGACCGGCAAGAAGCTCGTCTCGCAGGCCGGGGACGTGCCCGGCGCGGCCGAGTCCGGCGACGAGTTCGGCGCGGCCACCGCGACCGGTGACATCAACGGCGACGGGTACATGGACCTCGTCGTCGGCCAGCCCGGCGAGGACGACACCTCGGGCCACAAGGACCGCGGCGCGGCCACGGTCGTGTACGGACCGGCCTTCACGACCGGCATCGGCATCAACATGGACGCGAGCTACGACCTGACCGGCGCCCGGTTCGGCTCGGCCGTGGCGGTCGGCGACTTCAACGCGGACGGCACGGCCGACGTGTTCGCCGCCTCCACCGGCCTCGGCGGCACCTGGATGGCCCGCTACGGCGACGGCTGGGACAGCGACTCCACCATCACCACCGGCGAGGGGGACCTGGCCTACGCGGACGCCGCGGCCGGCGACTTCAACCAGGACGGCTACGCGGACGTCGCCCTCAACTACCGCGACGCCACCGGCATCGGCCGCGTCACCTGGTACCAGGGCGGTGCGAGCGGCCTGCGCAAGGCGGCCACGCTGACCGTCAAGGGCGGCCGCTCCATCGCCGCGGGTGACATCAACGGCGACGGCGTCGACGACATCGCCGTCGGCCAGCCCTACGTCGCCGAGTCCGGCGCGGCCGCGGGTGGCCAGGTCACCTTCGTCAAGGGCGTGGCCGGCAGCGGCCTGACCTCGACGGGCGCCAAGTCGATCAGCCAGGACACGTCCGGCGTGCCCGGCGCCGGCGAGTCCGGCGACGCGATGGGCTGGTCGGTCGCGGTCGGCGACTACGACCTCGACGGGTACGCGGACATCCTGACCGGCGCCCCGAACGAGGACATCACCCGCACCTCGAACCAGGCCGACGCGGGTACGACGCTGCTCCTGAAGGGCACGTCGAGCGGGCCGACCGGCACCGGCTCGACCGCCATCACCCAGGACACCTCCGGCGTCCCGGGCGCGACCGAGACGAACGACAACCTCGGCACGGCGGTCGCCCTCGGCGACTTCTCCGGCTTCGGCCGCGCCGACCTGGTCATCGGCACGGCGGGCGAGGACGCGGGCAACGGCACCCTGATGTACGTGCCGAGCAATTCCTCGGGCCTCGGGCTGACGTCGACCACGACGTTCAACAACGCCACGCTCGGCACGCCGGCGGCGGCGCGCCTGGGCACCAACCTGGCGCCGTAGCTCCCGGTCGAGGTGGGTGCGGGCCGTGGGGGCCGGACGCTCGCACGGCCCGCACCCACGTCACGGGGGCAGCGCCTCAGCGCGCGATCACGCCGAGCCGGTCGAGGAAGCGGAAGAACAGCTCCTCCGCCGACGGCTCGGCCGGCGCCGCCAGCACGTCGGCGAGCGGCTTCGCCACGCGCGTGAGGCCGCCCTCCGCGGCCCAGGTGACGGCCCGCTCCGCCGCGTCCCGCGGCGGCAGGAAGTAGTCCTCCAGGGCCCGCTCGTCCCCGCCGATGAAGGTGGCCGCCGCGGCGCGCCCCAGACAGGCCGTCCACGTCCCGCTGTCCGGCGCCGCCGCCTCGATGACCGCGCACCTGCTGTCCATGACGTACGCGAACAGGGCGGGCGCGCCGGTCTGCGCCGCGAGGGCGTTCATGCTGCCGATGTCGCGCGTGCGGTCGCCGCTGCCGCCGGGGCACTCCCACACCTGCCACTGCCCGGCCCGCTCCTCCAGGAGCGTGAGCTCCTCGCGCACTCCGTCCAGCGCGTCGAACTCCGTCAGCGGACGCCCGGTCCTGGCCACCACGTAGTAGCCCCAGTAGCCCATCTCCGTGCCTCCGTTCCGGTCTCTTCGCGGCTGGGCCGAATAGACCACAGCGGCCCGGGCCCTGGCCACCGAATGCGCCAACTGTTCGGGTCCCGTGACCGGTCGGGGACGGCCGGCCCGGCGCGTCGGCCGGTCAGCTCTGCAGCCGGTCGGCCAGTGCGACGAACCGCGGCCAGCTCAGCTCCGGCTTCCCCGGGTCCCAGAGCTTCTGCGCCGTCGCCCGCAGCGGCATCCGCACGCCCCGCGCCACCTGGGCCTGGGTCTGCGCCTGCGCGAGGTCGCACCAGACGGCGAAGGTGCCGCCGAGGATCTGCCCGTCGTACTTCGCGGGCACCGGCGAGGTCCCGCGCACGACGCGCGGCGTCCAGCTCTCGTAGATGCGCCGGCCGGTCGGGTACGTGAAGGTGTTGGGCTGGCCGAGGACGTAGTACAGGAACTCGTCGTTGTAGTTGGTCAGCTTCCGTCCGGCGCTCAGGTACGAGACCGGTTCGCGGGCCCCGATCTCCTTGCCGGTCCAGTAGGCGACCTCCAGCTTCTTGTCGGCCTCGACGGTGCCGCCCGCGTAGAACCCGTCGTTCCACGCCTTGAGCCTGCGGTCGTAGGGGGCCATGGTCTTCGCCCGGTCGTTGAGCCAGGACTGGGCGAGGTCCTGCACCCGGGCGTCCGGCCCGTGCGCGCGGCGCGCCGCGGCGGCGAGCTGCGGGTAGGAAGCCTGCGGGTCCTTGACCGTCAGCGCCTGGTATTCGTCGGCGCCCAGATGCCAGTACGCGCCTTCGAAGAGCGTTGCGTACTCCTTGAGCAGATCGTCCACGATCTTCGCGGCGCCCGGCTTGGAGATGTCCACAGTGCCGCGCCGCGCGGCGCCGTTCACGTCCCGCAGCTGGAGGTCGGGGTGGGCGTCGATGACGGCGCCGAGGTGGCCCGGGGAGTCGATCTCGGGCACGACCGTCACGTGCCGCTCGGCGGCGAGCGCCAGGATCTCCTTCACCTGCGCCTTGGTCAGGTGCTCGGCGGAGACGACCTCCGGGTGCGTGTCGGACTCGATCCGGAAGGACTGGTCGTCGGAGAAGTGCAGCCCCAGCTGGTTGAACTTCAGGTCCCCGATCTCCCGGACGCGGTCCTTGATCCAGTCGAAGGTGAAGTGCTTGCGCGCGATGTCGATCATGAACCCGCGCTGCGGCTTCGCCGGCTCGTCCGCGACCACGCCCTCGGGCACGGTGGCGCCGCCGTGCGCCTCCTGCTTCAGGGTGCGCGTGCCGTAGAACACACCGGCCTCGCTCGGCCCGACGATCCGGACGGTCCCGCCCTGGACGGTCATCCGGTACGACTCCTGGTCCGCGCGGCGCGCGCCGCCGAGCGCCAGTTCGACGTCGCCGGGACCCGCCTCGGCGTCCTCGCCCCCATAGGTGAGCCCCAGCTCGCCGGCGATCAGCCGCCCCTCGTCGGCCAGGCCCTTGTCCCGGACGACGACCCGGCCGCCGCCGGGCCTCCAGCCGGGGCCGTGCGCCGGGGTGAAGTCACGCACCGCCGGGATCGTCCGCGGGGGCGTGGACAGCGGGTACGAGCGGCTGGGCGAGGGCGACGGCGACACCTTCGACGCGCCGGTCCTGCCGTCCGAGGGGGCCCGGCCCGAGGAGCCGCCGCCCCCGTCCGGCCAGAGCACGACCGCGGCCACCACGGCCCCCGCCACGACGGCCGCGCCACCGGCCAACAGCGCCTTCCGATCCCGCTCCACACGCGCCTCCGCTCACGATCACGTCCCCGCCGACCGTAACCGCCGCCCCCCGGGGGCGGGGGGACCTGCGCGACCGGCCACGACGCGTCGGCCCGGGCGGCGTCCACCGGCGTCCCCGTCCACCCCGCGGCGCCAAACTCTCCCGTCCGGGTGAAATTCGCGCATCCGTCGGACACCCGCAATCAGCCACGGATAGCGTTACGGCACCACCACGCGCCCCGCGCACACGCCCCACACACTCCCCCCCCACCCGTCCAGCCGGAGGCACCCGCTGTCCGCGCACCGCGCCCGTCACGTCCCCGGCCGCCGGCCCATACCGGCCACGACCGCCTCGCCCGGGGGGCTCGCCCACTTCAACGCGCTGGGTCGCGACGCCGCCGAGGACGCCCTGTACGCCTGCTGCGCCAGCCGCGCCTGGGCGCGCCGGCTCACCGCGCACCGCCCCTACCCGGACCTCGACGCCCTGCTCGCCGCGGCCGACGAGGCGGCGTACGACCTTCCCGCCGGCGCCGTCACCGAGGCCCTGGCCTGCGAGGAGCTGCCGTCCGTGCCGGGCGCGGCCGCCTACTCGGCGGCGTTCACCGCGCTGGCCGCGGCGCACAGCGCGTACGAGAGCCGCTTCGGGCACTCCTTCGTGATCTGCCTGGACGACGTGGCCCCCGGCGAGGAGCTGGACCAGCTGCTCAGCGGGTTGCGCGACCGCCTCGGCAACGACCCGGAGGAGGAGCGCGTGGTCGCCGCGGAGGAGCTGCGCCGACTCGCCCGGGGCCGGATCACCCGCCTCGTCCGCGCCCTGCCCGCCCCGCGCCCCGGCGCACCGGGCGCCGCACGCCAGGAGAGCGTGGGCGATAGCCCGTACGTGCCTGTTTGATTGCCTGTTTGATCACACCGGTGGGCCCCCGCGCGAACGAGCCGACAACTCGTCGATACGATGACGAGCGGCCGGTGGACCGTACCCGGCTGGCCCGACCGACACCGCTGCATCCAAAACTGCCTGGCGGCGTGGCGGCGCGGCCCTAGTCCCCGCTCCCGGAGGGTTCTTCCGTGCCGGCTGGAACGCTGTACCGCGGCCGGGAAGGCATGTGGTCGTGGGTGGCTCATCGAGTCACCGGTGTCCTCATTTTCTTCTTCCTGTTCGTACATGTGCTGGACACCTCTCTCGTCCGCGTCTCCCCGGAGTCGTACGACGACGTCGTTTCCACTTACAAGACGCCGATCGTCGCGCTCCTTGAGTACGGCCTCGTCGCTGCCATCCTCTTCCACGCGCTCAACGGCCTGCGGGTCATCGCCGTCGACTTCTGGTCGAAGGGCCCCCGCTACCAGAAGCAGATGCTCTGGACCGTCGTGGGCATCTGGATCGTCCTGATGATCGGGGCGCTCTACCCCGTCCTCGGCCACGCCGTCCGCGAACTCTTCGGGAGCTGAGGCCAGAGATGTCTGACACCACCCTCACCAAGACGGACGGCACGTCCGGCGTCGGGCCCGTCGAGGGCGCCTCGCGCTACGACGCCGACAACCCGGCCCCGTTCATCGAGGCGCCGCGCAAGCGCACCTCGAAGACCGGCAAGGGCAGCCGCGGCAACTTCGAGATGGCCGCCTGGTTGTTCATGCGCCTGTCCGGCGTCGTCCTGGTCGTCCTCGTCCTCGGCCACCTGCTGATCCAGCTCGTCCTCGACGGCGGCGTCTCCAAGATCGGCTTCGCGTTCGTCGCGGGCCGCTGGGCGTCCCCGTTCTGGCAGGGCTGGGACCTGCTGATGCTGTGGCTCGCGATGCTGCACGGCGCCAACGGCCTGCGCACGGTCATCAACGACTACGCCGAGCGCCCCCAGACCCGCCTGTGGTTGAAGGGTCTCCTCTATGCCGCGACAGTCTTCACTGTCCTCCTCGGCACGCTGGTGATCTTCACCTTCGACCCGAACATCCGTTAAAGCCGAGGCGAGCGAACCCGTGAAGATTCACAAGTACGACACCGTCATCGTCGGCGCCGGTGGCGCGGGCATGCGCGCGGCCATCGAGTCGACCAAGCGCAGCCGCACCGCCGTGCTGACCAAGCTCTACCCCACCCGCTCCCACACGGGCGCCGCGCAGGGCGGCATGGCCGCCGCGCTGGCCAACGTGGAGGAGGACAACTGGGAGTGGCACACCTTCGACACGATCAAGGGCGGCGACTACCTGGTCGACCAGGACGCCGCCGAGATCCTGGCGAAGGAGGCCATCGACTCGGTCCTCGACCTGGAGAAGATGGGCCTGCCGTTCAACCGCACCCCGGACGGCACCATCGACCAGCGCCGCTTCGGCGGCCACTCCCGCAACCACGGCGAGGCGCCGGTCCGCCGGTCCTGCTACGCCGCGGACCGCACGGGCCACATGATCCTCCAGACGCTCTACCAGAACTGCGTCAAGGAGGGCGTGGAGTTCTTCAACGAGTTCTACGTCCTGGACCAGCTCATCGTCGAGGAGGACGGCGTCAAGAAGTCCGCCGGTGTCGTCGCCTACGAGCTGGCGACCGGTGAGATCCACGTCTTCCAGGCGAAGTCGGTCATCTACGCCTCCGGCGGCACCGGCAAGTTCTTCAAGGTGACGTCGAACGCGCACACCCTGACCGGCGACGGCCAGGCCGCCTGCTACCGGCGCGGGATCCCGCTGGAGGACATGGAGTTCTTCCAGTTCCACCCGACCGGCATCTGGCGCATGGGCATCCTTCTCACGGAGGGCGCCCGCGGTGAGGGCGGCATCCTCCGCAACAAGGACGGCGAGCGCTTCATGGAGAAGTACGCGCCGGTCATGAAGGACCTCGCGTCCCGTGACGTCGTCTCGCGCTCCATCTACACGGAGATCCGTGAGGGCCGCGGCTGCGGTCCCGAGGGCGACCACGTCTACCTCGACCTCACGCACCTGCCGCCGGAGCAGCTCGACGCCAAGCTCCCGGACATCACCGAGTTCGCGCGGACCTACCTCGGCATCGAGCCCTACACGGACCCGATCCCGATCCAGCCGACCGCGCACTACGCCATGGGCGGCATCCCGACCAACGTCGCCGGTGAGGTCCTCGCGGACAACACCACCGTCGTCCCGGGCCTGTACGCCGCGGGTGAGGTCGCCTGCGTCTCCGTGCACGGCGCCAACCGCCTCGGCACGAACTCGCTGCTGGACATCAACGTCTTCGGCAAGCGAGCGGGCATCGCCGCCGCCGAGTACTCCCACACGGCGAAGTTCCTGGAGCTTCCCGAGAACCCGGCGTCGCTGGTCGAGGCGCAGGTCGAGCGCCTTCGCAACGCGACGGGCACCGAGCGCGTCTCGGTGCTCCGCAACGAGCTGCAGGAGTGCATGGACGCCAACGTGATGGTGTTCCGCACCGAGCAGACGATCAAGACGGCGGTCGAGAAGATCGCCGAGCTGCGCGAGCGTTACCTGAACGTCTCGATCCAGGACAAGGGCAAGCGGTTCAACACCGACCTCCTGGAGGCCATCGAGCTGGGCAACCTGCTCGACCTGGCCGAGGTCATGGCGACCTCCGCGCTGGCCCGCAAGGAGTCCCGCGGCGGCCACTACCGCGAGGACTTCCCGAACCGCGACGACGTCAACTTCATGCGCCACACCATGGCGTACCGCGAGGTCGGCGACGACGGCTCCGAGTCCATCCGTCTGGACTACAAGCCGGTCGTCCAGACCCGCTACCAGCCGATGGAGCGTAAGTACTGATGGCAACCCCGATCATGGACAAGGCGGAGGCGGCCGGCACGGCCGAGCCCGGCTTCGCCGACTCCCCGTACATCACCGTCACCTTCCGGATCCGCCGGTTCAACCCGGAGATCTCGGCGGAGGCGAGCTGGGTCGACTTCCAGCTGGAGATCGACCCGAAGGAGCGTGTCCTCGACGCGCTGCACAAGATCAAGTGGGAGCAGGACGGGTCGCTGACCTTCCGCCGCTCCTGCGCGCACGGCATCTGCGGGTCCGACGCGATGCGTATCAACGGCAAGAACCGCCTTGCCTGCAAGACGCTCATCAAGGACATCAACCCGCAGAAGCCGATCACGGTCGAGGCCATCAAGGGCCTGACGGTCCTGAAGGACCTGGTCGTGGACATGGACCCGTTCTTCCAGGCGTACCGCGACGTCATGCCGTTCCTCGTCACGACGGGCAACGAGCCGACGCGTGAGCGGCTGCAGTCCGCCGAGGACCGCGAGCGCTTCGACGACACGACCAAGTGCATCCTGTGCGCGGCGTGCACGTCGTCGTGCCCGGTGTTCTGGAACGACGGCCAGTACTTCGGTCCGGCCGCGATCGTCAACGCCCACCGCTTCATCTTCGACTCGCGTGACGAGGCCGGGGAGCAGCGTCTGGAGATCCTCAACGACCGTGACGGGGTGTGGCGCTGCCGCACCACCTTCAACTGCACGGACGCCTGCCCGCGTGGCATCGAGGTCACCAAGGCGATCCAGGAAGTGAAGCGCGCGCTGATCACGCGCCGCTACTGACCTTCCGGTCGGCCGCCGTCCGCGGGCCCCGCTCCCTGGTGGAGCGGGGCCCGCGGCCGTTTCAGCGGCGTATCTGGCTGAGGATCGTCGGGTCGGTGATCTCGGTGTCCCTGGCGAGCAGCAGTGCCTTGCTGAGCACGACGGCGAGGGTGCGGTCGCCCTCGTAGGGCAGGTAGCCGGTCCCCGCGGCGGGGGTGGCGGCCGACTTGGGGACGATGCACAGGTACTGTTCGTCGGGCGTCATCAGGATGTTCCCCGAACCCAGGTGGATCTTGTAGGTCCGCAGCTCGCCCTTGACGTGCAGGAACCGGCCCTCGATCGTGCACCGGTCGGCGATCGCCAGCCGCGGCACGAGGCGCTCCAGCAGGACGCGGCGCGTCTCGGCGCTCTGGTTCAGCTCGCCGAAGCCGTACGACGTCCAGTACGCGCGGAACCGGCCGCCGGGGCCGCCGTCCTGCCACGTCGGGTCATTGCCGACGCTGGCGACGCCGACGAACAGGTCGACGTCCCGCAGGATCTCGGAGAGGACCAGCGGCGGGATCTCGGTGAGCGGGAGCGGCTCGACGGGCCCGGCGCCGTCGCGCGGCCGCATGCGGTACTCGCCGCCGTAGCAGTGCGCCGAGTTCTCCGGCGCGCCGATCGGATAGAAGCGGACCTGGTCGGTGCGGAGCCGCAGGTAGCTGCCCGACTCGGTGGTGTCGACGCCGTACTCCTCGCCGTCCCCCTCGATCCAGTACTCGGCGCGCAGCCCCCACTGCGGGAGGTCGCGGGTGGCGGGCGGCGCCTCGTCGTCGACGCACAGGCGCAGCTTGTTGCGCCAGCCGCGGACCGCGGCCAGGGAGTGGAACTGGTGCTGGCGGACGATGTGCGCCGCGAACCGGTTCGAGTACGTGCCCGTCGCCCGCTCGGCGTCGGTGAGCAGGTACACCTCGCGGTGGGCCTGCTTGAAGGGCTGGGTGACGGCGTGCCGCTCCAGCCACTCCCGCCAGGCGAGCACCTCGGCGGGCGCACGGCCGACTGGGTGCCAGAGGGCGACCTCGGTGCCGCCTTCGACCGGGTCGTCGGTGAGGGTGCGCAGCGCGCCGTCCGCGTAGCCGGCCGGGGTGCCGTCGACCGTCCACAGCAGGCGGCGGGCGAGCGTGCCGACGAGCGGGTGGTCCAGGTAGCGCTCGCGCCAGGCGGCGTAGGACCAGGTGCGGCGGGCGAGGAACTGCCGGTCGAGCCGCTCCACCTGGGCGCCGAGCATCTTGTCGATGTCCTTGGCGGCGGCCTTCAGCTCTTTCAGCTCGCCGGGGTGGTCGCGCTTGACGGCGGCGGGCACGGACTTGAGGTCCTTGCCGGTGGCCGAGCGCCAGCGCAGGACGGCCCTGGCGCCCTGGATCTCCAGGAGGGCGGTGGCGTCCCCGAGCCGTGTCGCGCGGTGGCCGGCCCCGGTCAGTCCGTAGGCGGGCACGGCCAGCTCCTCGACCTCCTCGCGGCTCAGGCCGAGGGCCGCGGCGCGGGTGTCCAGGGCGGCCCCGAGGAGTTTGACGGTGGCCTTGTACGTGACGCGGGCGGCCAGGCGGGCCAGTTCGGCGAGGGCCGCCTCGCCGTCGGTGCGGGCCAGCGCGTTCACCCCCGCGTTCGCCACCTTCGGGTTGACCGGCCCGAGGCCCGGCACCTTCTTCAGCGCGGTCTCGACGAGCGCCCCGAGCGCGCGGGCGGTGTCCGGGTGCGCGGGGAGCAGGACGAGGATCCAGGTGAGGCCGCGCAGCGCGTTGGCGTTGTAGGGGTCGAAGGTGTGGTTCGCGTCGGGCCCGTGCCGGGCGGTGGTGAACGCGAAGGTGCGGGGGCGGCCGACGAGCGGGAGCCAGCCGAGCACGGCCGTCCGCACGACGTCGGCGCCGAGCGGCTCGACGAGGGCGCGCGCGGCCCTGTCCCACGCGGCTGTGGGCCTGGCCGCCGTGGCGGTCGCGGCGTGCGCGAGCAGCGCGCGCCACGGCCCCGCGGGGGCCTGCGCCATGGCCCGCTCGGCCCACTCCTCCCCCACGTTCAGCACGGGGTCGGTCAGTTTCGCGGCCGCGGCGACCAGCTCCTTGCGCCGGTAGGCGGCCAGGGCGCTGCGGCGCAGGAACGCCACGACGGGTGCGGGCAGGGAGCGGCCCGCGGCCAGTTCGTGCTCGGCGGCGGCCCCCACGCCGTTGTCCCACCAGAAGGAGTCCTCCAGGCCGAGCTTGGCCAGCTCGGCGGTCCGCCCGGCCGCCAGCGGATCACCGGGCAGGCCGGCGCCCGCCTCCTGCAGCAGCCGCAGTACGTCCACCCGCACCCGCTCGCCGGAGCAGGACTCGGTGTACAGCCGGCCCAGCTCGCCCGCGACGGCGGCGCGCAGCGCGGGGTCCAGTGGCTCCAGCACCGCGGCGACCTGACCCCAGACATACCCCCGGAACCCCTCCGGGTTCAGCGCCGCGCGCAGGGCCTCGCGGGCGAGCGCGACGGCGTCCCGCGCGGCCACGTGGCGGCGCACGGTCTCCGGGTCGATCAGCTCGTCCATGGTCAGCCACCCACCAGCGGCACGAGCTTGAGGAAGGTCACCTCGACGCCGAGCGGCAGCTCGATCTCCTCGTCGGGGTCGGTGACCTGCCGGTCGCCGACCAGCACGAGGAATCCGTTGCCCGCGAAGGCGGCCAGCGCGCGCCGCGTCTGCGCCTCCGGGTCGATGCGGCGCGCAGTGCGCAGCGCGTACCCGTTCAGCACGCGCTCCGTGTCCTCGGGCTGCACCAGGCCCTGGAAGACCTGCGGCGCCGAGCGCGCGTGGAACTCCGCGACCTCCTGGAAGACCCGCCGCCTGATCAACTCACGCGCGGTGAGCCGCTCTTCGGTGATCTCCAGCCCGAAGGCCGTGCCCCTGTCCCCTGATGTCGTCTCGTCGACGAACGTCACCGTTCCCATGCCGACGACGCTACGGGCCGCCACTGACAACGCACCCGGCGCCCGCCGCCCCCGCGGTACAGGATGGCCTCCGGTTCCACGACAGCTTCCGGAGGATGACCATGCCCACGCAGACCGTTCCCGTCTCGTACGAGGTCCTGGACGAGCGTTTCCGCACCGGCCGCTGCGCGAGCGGCGACGACCGCATGCAGGTGTTGCACTCCGAGAGCCGCTGGGCGGAAGGGCCGCTCTACCTGCCGGCCTGGCGCCAGCTCATCTGGAGCGACATCCCCAACGACCGCCTGCTGCGCTGGGACGAGACCAACGGCGCCGTCGGCGTCTTCCGTGCCCCCGCCGGGCACGTCAACGGCAACACCCTGGACCGCGAGGGCCGGCTGATCAGCTGTGAGCAGGGCAACCGGCGCGTGACCCGCACCGAGCACGACGGGCGGCTCACCGTGCTCGCCGACCGCTGGCAGGGCAAGCGGCTGAACAGCCCGAACGACGCGGTGGTGCGCTCGGACGGCTCCGTGTGGTTCTCCGACCCGGACTTCGGGATCACGAGCGACTACGAAGGGTTCCGCGCGGAGTCCGAGATCGGCGCCAACAACGTCTACCGCGTCGACCCGGCCGACGGCGAGGTGCGGCTCGTCGCGGACGGGCTCGGGGCGCCGAACGGGCTGGTCTTCTCCCCCGACGAGCGCCGGTTGTTCGTCTCCGACACCCGCGCGGGCGTCCTGCGCGCCTACGACGTCCGCGCGGACGGCTCCCTCGGCGAGGGCACGGTGTTCGCCGCGATGGCGCCGGGGCTCGGGCGGTTCGACAACATCCGCTTCGACGACGGAGGGCGTCTGTGGGCGGCGGCCATGGACGGCGGCGTGCACTGTTACGACCCGGACGGCACCCTGCTCGGGCGGCTCCGCACCCCCGAACCCGTCGCCAACATCGCGTTCGGCGGCGCCAAGAACAACCTCATGTTCCTCACCGCCACCACCTCGCTGTACTGCCTGATGACGGCGGTGACCGGGGCGCCACGCATCCACCGCTGACCGCAGGTACCGGGATCAGGACGATTCATGGCTAATCTGACGGTATGTCACCAGCCCTTGAGACCCTCGGCTTCGACAACGCCCTGCTCCCCGTCGGCGACCTGCCCGAGGCCGTCGCCTTCTACGAGCGCGTCGGGCTGCCCGTGAAGTTCCGCCTGGACGAGGCCGGGATCGCGCTGCTCGCGATCGGCAAGGAGACGCCCGGCCTCCTGCTGCGCGTGGAGGACGGCTACGGGCACCGGCCGCCGCCGTGGCCCGCGGCGCGGCTCTGGCTGGAGGTGCCCGACGCCCGCGCCGTGGCCCGCTCCCTGGAGGCGGCGGGCATCGCGCCGCTGGACCCGCCCTTCTCCACCTCCACCGGCTACGTGGTCGAGATCGCGGACCCCTGGGGCAACGTGCTCGGCTTCACCGACTACCTCAAACGCCCGGAGCTGGCCCGGAATTAAGCATTCCGCGGCCCTCTCCCCACCCCTTGCCCCGAGACGCCCGTCACGTACGACACCTCGCGCTTGAACGCGTTCAAAAACAGGTCTACTGTCACTCCTGTCAGCGTTTTTGAACGCGTTCAAGGAGGGTGGGGCATGGACCTCACAGTTGTCGCCTACGTCGTCTACCTTGTCGTCAGCATCGGGCTGACCGTCTGGGTGGCGCGCACCCTGAGCCGGAACGGACGGGTCTTCCTCTCCGACGTGCTGCACGGTGACGAGAAGCTGGCCGACGCCGTCAACCACCTGCTGGTGGTCGGCTTCTACCTCGTCAACCTCGGCTTCGTCGCCCTCTACCTGAGCGATGACGGGACCATCGACAGCGCCCGCGGCATCTTCGAGGCCCTGTCGACCAAGCTCGGCGTGGTGCTGCTCGTCCTCGGCGTGATGCACCTGGGCAACGTCTATGTCCTCAACAAGATCCGGCGGCGCCGCGTCATGGAACGCGAACAGCAGCCGCCGGTCCCGCCGCAGGGGTGGGCCGCTCCGGTAGCCCAGGCATGACGGCGGTGGGAGCCACGGGGGAGGCGGACCGGGACGCCCGGGGGGACGTCCCGGTCCGCCGGCTCACCGTGCTGTACGACGCCGAGTGCCCGCTGTGCACGTTCGCGCGGGGCTGGCTGGCCCGGCAGCGGCAGCTGGTGCCGCTGGAGTTCGTCGCCGCCGGGTCCGCCGAGGCGAGGGGGCGCTTCCCGGGGCTCGACCACGCCGCCACGCTCAGCGACATCACCGTCATCGACGACGGCGGCCGGCTCTACCGCGGCCCCGCCGCCTGGGTGGTGTGCATGTGGGCGCTGCGCGAGCACCGGGCCACGGCGCACCGGATGGCCACCCCCGCCGGGATGAAGGTCGCCAAGCAGGTGGTGCTCGCCGCCGCCAAGTACCGCGCAGCGCATCAGGGGCGGGGGGCCGGGGGCGGGGCGTACCGGCGGGCCGACGGCTGGGCGTACGACCCGAAGGACGGCTGGTACTACGTGCGGCCCGGCACGGTGTCCGCGAGCCGTGGGGCGCCGGGCGCCGCCTGTGACAGTGGCTGCCGCGTGGCCGATTAGGCTCGGGGGCGTGGCTACAGACAAGGCGGCGGCCGGGGCGGAAGCCAAGGCGGCGACCAAAGTGGAGACCAAGGGCGCCAAGAGCGAGCAGACGCGGGCGCTGATCCTGGAGACGGCGATGCGGCTGTTCCGGGAGCGGGGCTACGACAAGACGACGATGCGGGCCATCGCGCAGGAGGCCGGGGTCTCCGTCGGCAACGCGTACTACTACTTCGCGGGCAAGGAACACCTCATCCAGGGGTTCTACGACGGGATCGCCGCCGAGCACGAGGCGGCGGTCCGGTCCGTCCTGGACACGGAGACGGAGTTGCAGGCGCGGCTCGCCGGGGTGCTGCGGACCTGGCTGGAGATCGCCGAGCCGTACCACGAGTTCGCCGCCCAGTTCTTCAAGAACGCGGCCGATCCGGACTCGCCGCTCAGCCCGTTCTCGGCCGAGTCGGAGCGAGCCCGGGAGGCCTCCATCGCGCTGCACCGCGAGGTGCTGGCCGGCTCGAGGACCAAGGTCCCGGCCGAGCTGGCGCAGATCCTGCCGGAGCTGATGTGGCTCTCCCAGATGGGGCTCGTCCTCTACTGGGTCTTCGACAGCTCCGAGGGCCGCGAACGCAGCCGGCGGCTCGCCGAGCGCGGGGCCCGGCTGACGACGCGGGGGGTGGCGCTCGCCCGGTTCCGGGTCCTGCGGCCGCTCGTCCGTGAGGTGCACGAACTGTTCATCGACTTCCTGCCGGGGATGACCCGCGGCGGTACGTCGTGAGCGGACCGGACGGGCCTGGTTCGCGGCCGGGGGCGGGGCGCTGACGGGGCCGGGTCGTCCTGGCCGGAGCGGGCCCCTCTGGTCTTTACCCCCGCTTGGGCCGGTACCGTCGCGGGATGCCTGGCACCACCGCATTTCCCGACCCCTCGCACCTCAGCCGCCGCGGCGCCCTCGGCATGGGCCTCACAGCGGCAGCCGCCCTCGCCCTGCCCGCGCAGGCCGCGTCCGCCGCGTCCCCGGCCGCCGTGCCCGGGGGTGAGCGCCTCGCTGCGTCCGGGGTGCAGGTGCGGCGTCGCGCGGGCGCGCCGAAGCTGCCGAAGCTCGCCGCGAAGGCGTGGCTGGTCGCCGACGGCGACAGCGGCGAGGTGCTCGCCGCCTACGGCGCCCATCGGGCGCTGCCGCCCGCCTCGACACTGAAGATGCTCTTCGCGGCCACGGTCCTGCCCGCGTTCCCGCACGATCTGAAGCACCGGGTGACCGCCGCGGACCTGGCCGGGATCCCGGCGGGCTCCAGCCTCGTCGGCATCCAGGCCGGGACCACGTACACCGTCCACCAGTTGTGGCAGGGCGTCTTCCTGCGCTCCGGCAACGACGCCGTGCATGTGCTCGCCTCGATGTACGGCGGGGTCGCGAAGACGGTCGCGGCGATGCAGGCGCGGGCGGCGGACCTCCGGGCCGGCGACACGCACGTGGTCAGCCCGGACGGCTTCGACCACCCGGGCCAGCTCTCCTCCGCGTACGACCTCACACTGTTCGCCCGCGCCGGCCTGAAGAACGCGGACTTCCGCGGCTACTGCGGCACGAAGGCCGCCGCCTTCCCCGCGGGCGGCGGCAAGTCCTTCCAGATCCAGAACACCGACCGCCTGCTCACCGGGCAGGGCGTCGCCGCGTACGACGGTCTCATCGGCGTCAAGAACGGCTACACCTCGCACGCGGGCAACACCTTCACCGGCGCCGCGACCCGTGGTGGCCGCACGCTCCTGGTCACCGTCATGCACCCCGCGCCCGGGTACGAGGCGGTCTACCGGGAGACCGCCGCGCTGCTCGACTGGGGCTTCGCCGCGGGTGGCGCGGTGCGTCCGGTCGGCGAGCTGGTCACGCCGCTCAGCGAGCAACCGAAGGCGGCCGCGTCCCCGGCCACCGGGTCACGGGGCACGCGGGGCGCGCCGCCCGCGTCACCTCCGGTCGCCCACGACGAGGGCTGGGCCCTGGGCGGTTCGGCGACGGTCGCGGCCCTGGCGGGCGGAAGCCTGCTCGCACTGCGCCGGCGGGCGCGGCCGTCGGGGCGGCGGCGCAGGGGGTAACGACCTCAGGCTCCCGGCCCCGGCAGGACGTCCTCCGGGACGGTGTCGCAGGCGGCGAGCGCCGGATCAGGGGTCGGCAGCGCGTCTTCGGGGCGGCGGCACAGGGGGCAGCGACCTCAGGCTCCCGGACCCGGCAGGGTGACTCGGAGCCGTGGCGCAGGGGGCGGCGAGCTCCGGAGCCGGGGTCGGCAGGACATGGTTACTGCACCGGCGCGTCCGTCTCCGCCGCCTCCGGCAGCTCCACGTCGTACACCAGCGGCTCCGTGCCGACCGTGACGTGGCGGGCCAGCGACGGGAGGTGACGGTCCGTCACCGCTAGCGTGTAGCCGCCGGGGGCCGGGACCGCCACGATGTAGGAGCCGTCGGCCAGGGACTCGACGCGGTCCAGCTGGCGGCCGCCCTGGGAGATCAGGGTGACGCGGGCGCCGGGCCGCGGCGCGCCGTCCGGGGTGCGCAGGAAGCCGTGGACCACCGTCGCGCCGGTGTCCGTCGCCGCCAGGGCCGTGACCTGCGGCGCGGGCGGTTCCATGGCCTGCCGGGGCTCGACGGCGAGATGCGGCAGCCGGCGGTCGAGGCCGCGCGGCAGCCACCAGTTGGCCCGGCCGAGCAGATGCATCGCCGCCGGCACCAGCGCCGTCCGCAGGATGAACGCGTCCAGCGCGACCGCCGCCGCGAGCCCGATCCCCGCCATCGCCCCCTCCGTGTCGCCGCTGAGGACGAACGCGGAGAAGACGCAGACCATGATCAGGGCCGCGCAGTTGATGACCCGGCTGGTCTCGGCGAGGCCGACGCGGACGGCCCGCGCGTTGTCCCGCGTATGCACCCACTCCTCGTGCATCCGACTGACCAGGAAGACCTGGTAGTCCATGGAGAGCCCGAAGAGCAGGGAGAGCATGATCACCGGCAGGAAGGCCGTGATGGGCCCCTCCTTGCCGAGGCCCAGGGCCTGGGCTCCCCAGCCCCACTGGAAGACGGCGACGAGGACACCGAAGGAGGCCGCGGCCGCGATCAGGTTCATCAGCGCCGCCGTCAGCGGCACGACGAGCGAGCGGAACGCGACGAGCAGCAGCAGGAAACCGAGCCCGATGATCGTGCCGACGAAGTACGGGAGCCGCTCGCCCGTCACCGCCGCGAAGTCCTTGAAGACCGCCGTCGCGCCTCCGACATGCGCCTCCACCCCGGCCCGCGGGATCACGTCGTCGCGCAGCCGGTCGATCAGCTCGTCCGTTTCGACCGACTGCGGCGAGGTCGTCGGCACCACCTGCATGACGGAGACCCCGTGCGCGGGCGGCGCCGCCGCGACCTGGGCGACCCCCTCGGTCGTACGGACCCTCGCGACCAGGTCGGACGCGTCGGCGCCGCCCGCCACGACGACCTGCAACGGCCCGTTGAACCCGGGCCCGAACCCCTCCGCCAGCAGGTCGTACGCCTGCCGGGTCGTGGTCGACTCCTTGTGGTTGCCCTGGTCGGTGGCGCCCAGCCGCAGCGAGAGCACCGGGATCGCGAGGACCAGCATGACGACGAGCGCCGCCGCCCCGATCGTGCGCGGCCGCTTGTGCACGTACGCCGACCAGCGCGCCGCGAGACCGTTCGCCTCGGCCGGCTCGGGCCCCTGCGCGGCGAGCCTGCGACGACGGCGGCGGCCGAGCACGCGCGGCCCGAGGAGGCCGAGCAGGGCGGGCAGCAGCGTGATCGCGGCGAGGACCGACAGGACGACGGTGAGCGACGTGGCGATGACGACGCCGTCGAGGAACCGCATGTTCATCACGAGCATCCCGGCGAGCGCGATGCAGACGGTGCCGCCGGCGAACAGCACGGCCCGGCCGGAGGTGTTGAGTGCCTGGACCGCCGACTCTTCTGGTTCCAGGCCGCGTTCGATGCCCTTGCGGTGCCGGGTGACGATGAACAGGGCGTAGTCGATGCCGACGCCGAGGCCGATCAGCGAGCCGAGCAGCGGCGCCACCTCGGGCACGTCCGTGACATGGCTGAGCAGCGCCGTCGACATCAGGCCGGTGCCCACGCCCATCACCGCGACGACGATCGGCAGCAGCATCGCGAACAGCGAGCCGAACGCCAGGAAGAGCACGACCGCCACGGCCGCGATCCCGACCGCCTCCGACAGCCCCTGCGGCGGCTCCTGGGTCCGGGTGACGGCCTGGCCGCCCGCCTCCACTTGCAGGCCGTCCCGTGCGGCGGCCCGCGCGCGGTCGACGACGTCCTGCACCAGCTCCGTCGGGACCTCGTTGGCCTGCTCGACGAAGGTCACCTGCGCGTAGGCGATGGTGCCGTCCGCGCTGATCCGCCCGGGCGTCTTCCCGTAGGGCCCGGCGACCTCGCCGACGCCCTTCATCGCGGCGATGTCCCGCAGCGCGGGCTCGATCCGGGTCCGTACCGCCCGGTCCCGCACGGAGCCCTCGCCGGTCTTCCAGACGATGGTGTCCGTGTCTCCCGACCGTTCCGGGAAGGCCTTCGCCAACTGGTCGTAGGCCGTCTTCGAATCGGTGTCCGGGAGGGAGAAGACGTTCGCGTAGTCGGTGCCCGCCGTCGTGCCCGCGGCCCCGAGGCCGAACAACGCCCCCACCCACAGCACCAGGACCACCAGGCGGTGCCGGTAGCACCACCGAGCCAATGCCGTCACGTGCTCGCTCCTTGTCGACGCGTCCGTGTCCCCCGGGCGTTCTCCCAGCATCCGACGGCCGCCGCCGGTTCCCACCGGCGTGGCCGTGACTCTCAAGGAACTCCAAGGAGGCCGGCGGGCCGCCGGCGCGGATGCGCGCGGATAATCGGCCCATGACTGTCAACGGCGCGACCCCCGCGACGGTGCTTGTCGTCGAGGACGAGCCGAGCATCGCCGACGTCCTCGCGATCGCCCTGCGCTACCACCGGTTCGAGGTGATGACGGCGGGCACCGTACGCCAGGCCCTCGCCCTGACGGAGCGGACCGGGCCGGACGCGGCACTGCTCGACATCATGCTGCCGGACGGCGACGGCCGGGCCCTCGGCCGTGAACTGCGCGCCCGCCGCCCGGATCTGGCGCTGGTCTTCCTCACGGCGCGGGACGCTCCCGCCGAGGTCGTCGGCGCGCTCGGCTTCGGTGACGACTACATCACCAAGCCGTTCAACATCGACGAGGTCGTCGCCCGGCTGCAAGCCGTCCTGCGGCGCACCCGGCCCGCCGACGTCCTGCCGCAGCGGCCGCCGCTCACCTACGGCGATCTGGAGCTGGACGACGTGACGTACACGGTCCACCGGGACGGCCGCGCCGTGCAGCTGACGCCGACGGAGTACGCGCTGCTGCGCTTCCTCGTCCGCAACGGTGGCCGGATCGTGCCCAAGGAGCAGCTGCTGCGCCATGTCTGGCAGTACGAGCACGCCGCCACGGCCACGGCCGGGTCGACGGTCGTGGAGACCTACATCAGCTACCTGCGGCGCAAGCTGGACGCGCTGGGACCGCCGTTGATCATGACGCGGCGGGGGGTGGGGTATGGGCTGGCGGCGGTGGGGTGAGGGCGGGAGGGGGCGGGGGGTGACTCGGGTGACCGGGGTGAATCGGGAGGCCAGGGGGTCCCGGGTGGCCCGGATGATCCGCCGGTCCCGGGTGGCCGTCCTGGTCGGAGTGGGAGTGGGCCGGTGAAGCGGCGCCGGCGCGGAGCGCACTCGCTGCGGGCCAAGCTGACCGTCGCGAACGTCCTGCTGCTCGCCCTCGGCATCGCCGCCGCCACCGCCGTCAGCCTGATCGGCATGCGGCACTACCTCCTCGACAACATCGACGCGGAGCTGCGCGCCTCCCGCACCTCCCTCCAGCGGACCGGGATCACCCTCAAACAGGTCGAGGCGCTCAGCCAGCTGGGCATCGCCCTGGACAAGATGTCGCCGGGCGGTTCAGGGCCCGCGGGCGCGCTGCCGCGCTCCGACTCGCTCTTCGTCGCCGTCGACCGGGCCGGGCGGCCGGTCCCCGTCGGGGCGCTCCGGCCGACCGGCCGGCAGCGCGAACTGGCCGCCGCCGTCACCGACCCCGCCACCCTCGCCCGCGACCCGGCCGTCCACGACGTGCAGCTCGACGGCACCCCGTACCGCCTGGTGGGAGCCGGTCTCGCCGACGACGCCACGATCCTGTTGGCGACCTCCACCGGGGCCGTCCAGTCCGGCGTCCACCAGGCGCTACGGTTCGATCTCGCGTTCGGCGTCACGCTGTTGCTGCTGCTCGCCGTCGCCACGATGTACAGCTCGCACCGGCGCCTGCGCCCGCTGGAGGACATGGTGGAGACGGCGTCCGCGATCGCCGAGGGCGACCTGACCCGGCGCGTGCCCTCGCGCCGCGCGCCCGTCCAGGAGACCGAGCAACTGCGCCTCGCCCTCAACTCGATGCTCCACCAGGTCGAATCGGCCTTCGAGACACGCGAACGCAGCGCGGCCCAGTTGCGCCGGTTCGTCGCGGACGCCTCGCACGAACTGCGTACGCCGCTCTCCGCGATCCGCGGCTACCTCCAGCTCTACGACAAGGGGATGCTCCGCGAACCCGGCGAACGCGCCCGCGCCTGGCAGCGCGTGAACGCCGAGACCGACCGCATGCAGCGCCTCGTCGACGAACTGCTCACCCTCGCCCGGCTCGACCAGCGCCCCGAACTCCGGCTGCGCCACGTCGACCTGAGCCGCCTCGTGCGGGACGCCGCGGATGATCTGCGGATGCAGCAACCGGAGCGCCCGGTGACCGTGGCCGCCGACGGGGCGGTACTCGTCCGCGCCGACGAGTCGGGCCTGCGGCAGGTCCTGGGCAACCTCCTCACCAACGTACGCGTGCACACGCCCGCGGAGACGGCCTGCGCGCTGTCCGTGACCCGCGAGGCGGGAACGGTACGGCTGGTCGTCACCGACGAGGGCCCCGGTCTCGCCGCGGAGGACGCGGCACGCGTCTTCGACCGCTTCTTCCGGGCCGGCGGGGGCGCGGGCAGCGGGCTCGGCCTGGCCATCGTGCAGGGGGTGGTGCGCGCGCACGGAGGCGAGGTCCGGGCGGACACGCGGCCGGGGGCGGGCCTGACGGTGACCGTGGAGCTGCCGGGGGTGGGGGCGAGGGCGGGGTGAGATCGGAGGGGTGGGAGGCCAGAGAGTGCGCAGGCCAGAGAGTGCGCAGGCCAGAGAGTGCGCAGGTCAGAGAGCAGGGAGGTCAGGTGTGGGGTCAGAGGCGTGTCCTGTGGTCCGGGTCAGGAGCGGAACCAGGGACGTGCGCCGTGGCCCGGGTCAGGAACGGACCAGCGCCCACACCGTCTTGCCGTAACGGCCCCGGTGCCACACCCCCCACGCCTCCGCGAGCGCGTCGACCAGATGCAACCCCCGGCCGCCCTCGTCGTCCGGTGCGCGCGGCGACCTCAACTCGGGTTCCGCCGCGGACTCGTCGGACACCTCGATGAAGCACGAGCCGTCCGCGAGCACCGTCACCGCGATCTCGAACTCCCGCTCGCGCGCCGGCCCGTGCCGGATCGCGTTCGTCGCCAGCTCGGAGACGAGCAGGAGGGCGGCGTCGAGCGCGTCGGCCGGTTCGGTGTGCCCCCAGACCGCCAGATGATCGCGGACCCGTAACCGCGCCACCCCGACCGAGGCCGGATGCCGGGGCAGTCGGAACGCCCTGCGGCGCAACACACGTAGCCACCTCCTCCACTCCGTGAACACAGGTTCGACACATCATGCAGCGCCGCGACCGCTCTGTGCGCCACCCCGTTCGCTTTTCCCCCACCACAATCCGGTCAGATCCAGCCGCGCATCCGACACCGGAAGCCGCCCATCCGATTCCGCGGGACGCACCAGCTGTCAGGCCTGCTTCGAGGCCAGCTCGACCACCGTGATGTCCGAGGGAGCGCCCACCCGGACGGGCGGCCCCCACGCTCCGGCGCCCCGGCTGACGTAGAGCTGGGTGTCGCCGTAACGCTCCAGGCCCGCCACGGTCGGATTGGCCAAGTCAGCGATGAAGTTGCCGGGCCACAGCTGACCGCCGTGCGTGTGCCCCGACAACTGGAGGTCGACCCCGTGGCGCACCGCCTCGTGGACCATGACCGGCTGGTGGGCGAGGAGGATCGCGGCACGGGAACGGTCGCGGTCGCCGAGGGCCTTGGCGTAATCGGGACCCTCGCCGTAGTTCTCGCCGCTGATGTCGTTGACGCCGGCGAGGTCGAAGGCGCCCATCTCGACGCGGGCGTTCTCCAGCGGGCGCAGCCCGATCTCGCGCACGTGGGCCACCCAGGGGTCGGCGCCCGAGAAGTACTCGTGGTTGCCGGTGACGAAGTACGTGCCGTGCCGAGCCCGCAACCGCGCGAGCGGAGCGACCGCCGGGGCGAGGTCCGCCACGCTCCCGTCGACCAGGTCACCGACGACCGCGATCAGATCGGGTTGCGTGGCGTTGATGGTGTCCACCACCCGCTCTGCGAACCCCCGTCCGAGCACGGGCCCGAGGTGGATGTCACTGACCACCGCGATCCGGAATCCATGAGCCGCCCGCGGCAGTCGCGCCAACGGCACGGTGACCCGCTTCACCTTCGGCCCCCGCATCACCCCATAGGTCCCGTTCCCCACGACCCCGACAGCGGCGACAGTGGCTGCCGCCCCCACGGCCCGACCGAGGAACAACCGCCGACTGGATCCGCCTACCCCTACGGGCTGTCCCGCGACGCCGACACCGGTGGCGGCTTCAGCGGCCTGCGGCGAGGTCTCGACTCGAGGCGGGATCGAGGTCTCGACTCGAGGCGGGATAACGGCTCGGGGCGAGATCTCGACTCGAGCCGGGGTGTCGGCCCGGGGCGGGGTGTCGGCCCGGGCCGGGGCGTCGGCGGAGGCCGGGGTATCGGCGGCTGGCGCGTGACCGGGCGTACCGTCCAGGCGTCCACCTCGGCCGCGGTAGCGGCAGCGCACCCGCCACAACAACGGCCGCACCACCTCCCCCACCAGCAACGCAAGCAGCAAGTACATCGCGAGCGCCATCCACAGGAACCCCGGCCACGCCAGCACCCGCTGCACCAGGAAGGGCACCCCGGCCCGCTCAGCGACCAACCCGGCGACCATCAGCACCGGCCCCGCCACGAACACCGCCGTGCCCAGCCGCCTCGGCCACCCGGGCCCCGCCGTCGTGTCCCGCACCAGGCGGCGCCACACGTAGTAGTGCAGCCCCGCCAACACCGCCAGCGCGACAAGGGCGACCAGCACAAAGACAACGACCACGACCCCGCCTGCCCGTTCGTTCGTCCGTCTGTCCGTCCGCTACGCAGTCCGCCGCACGGTCACCCGCACCGCACTGCGCTATGAAGTGCGCCGCAGAGCACGCACTCCGCGGAACCCGATGACGCCGACCACCGTCCCCAAGACAAAGGAGACGACGGCGAGCGTCAGATGCACAAAGAAGTACGCCGTCGGGTCACCGGCATCGTCGAAGGCGAGGCCGCTGCCGTCCTTCCACAGGTTCTTGACGAAAGTGATCCAGATGATCCAGCTCCACACCCCGAAGGCGAGCAGGAACCAGGAGACGGGACGGCTGAGCTTCATGCCTTCAGTATCGCCAGCCGCTTTCGTGCACCGCCGCCGGGGTGGGGCCGGGGAGACACAGAACACCTCGGCGGCGACTTACGGGCCGGGTACATGTACGTTCTCGACCGTGCCTGCCTCCCATGCGTCGTACATGTCATACATGCAGAAGCTCACCCGGCCGAGGCCCTCGGGGCCCGCGCGCGTGAAGGGTCCACTGCGCTCCACCTTGCTCACGGCCACCGCGGTCCTGCTCAGCGTCTCGGCCCTCTCCCTGACGACCGCGCTGCCCGCGTCGGCCACTTCTGCCGTTTCGGCCGCGGACAAGCCGGACGCCAAGCCGACCAAGGGCGCGGCGGACAAGGCCGACCCGCCGTCCGACATGTCGACGATCGGTGGCGACCTGCTCGGCAAACCGGGTACCCAGGTGAACCTGGGCGCCGGCGCCCCCGTCCTGCCCAAGGACCTGACCGCGAAGTCCTGGATCGTCACGGACGCCGAGTCCGGCGCCGTCCTCGCCTCGCACAACGCGCACTGGGAGCTGCCCCCCGCCAGCACCCTCAAGATGCTCTTCGCGGACACGCTCCTCCCCAAGTTCCCCAAGACCTCGACGCACAAGGTCATCTCCTCCGATCTGGCCGGGATGGGCGCGGGCTCCAGCCTCGTCGGCATCAAGGAAGACTTCACCTACTCCGTCCACGACCTGTGGCTCGGCGTCTTCCTGCGCTCCGGCAACGACGCCGTACACGTCCTGTCCGCCATGAACCACGGCGTCTCCCAGACCGTCGCGGACATGCAGGCCCACGCCGAGGAGCTCCAGGCCAACGACACGCACGTCGTCAGCCCCGACGGCTACGACGCCCCCACCCAGCACTCCTCCGCCTACGACCTCACCCTCTTCGCCCGCTCCGGCCTGCAGAAGGCGGACTTCCGCGAGTACGCCGCCACGGCCACCGCCCAGTTCCCCGAGGCGCAGAAAAAGGGGAAGACGACCAGCCGCTTCGAGATCCAGAACACCAACCGTCTCCTCACCGGCGACGTGGGCCTCGACGCCTACAAGGGCATCGCCGGCGTCAAGAACGGCAACACCACCAACGCCGGCGCGACCTTCACCGGCGTCGCCGAACGCAACAACAAGGTCCTCCTCGTCACCGTCATGCACCCCGACACGAAGGAGAGCCACGCGGTCTACAAGGAAACCGCCCGCCTCCTCGACTGGGGCTTCCAGGCCGACGGCAAGGTCACCCCGGTCGGCACCCTCGTCCCCCCGAAGAGCGCCGAACCCTCCGCCTCGGCCACCGCCCAGGGCGACGCGGGCCCCGCCAAACCCGCCGCCCACGCCGCCGTCTCCACGAAGCACTCCGGCGGCATCGGCACCGCCCTGGCCATCGCCGCCGGCGCCCTCGCCGTCCTGGCCGCAGCAGCCTTCACCGTCCGCAAAAAGTGGCCCACCCGCACTAAACCCTGACCCTGATCGCGGGTTGCGCACAGCTGGGCCGGGGTGCCCCGGGCCCGGGCCTGGCTGGACCGGGAAGAGCGCGCCGGGCTAGCGATCCAGACCGGGCCAGGTTGGAGGCGGGGGCCGGTTGGGGGCCGGGCCTGGCTGGGGCCAGGTCAGGTCCGGGGGCTGGGCCGGGCTATTCCGGGTGGGAAGGCGCCGGTCCGGAGGATGCTGGGCTGGCTACGTCGGACCGGTTGGGAAGGTCGGATGTGGCGAGACAGAGCCGAGTTGCGATTGGCCAGCCCCGGTCCGCTCTACCCCTGCTCTCCAAGACCCATCACTTCCCCCGCGTGAACCTCTTGCCAGACGCAGCCCCCGCCACCAGCGTGCTCCCCTCGGTACCCACCCCAGCAGCGCCCCCAATGGTCCCACTGCTCCCAGCCCCAGAACCAGAGCCACTCACCCTCGCCTCGACATCGGAAGCGGCCTGAGTCCCGCCGGCCCCGCTGCCACCCCCAACCCCAGCAGCGCCTACACCCCCGCGCCCCTCCGAACCATCAGACCCCGCGTCCCCCTCATCCCCCTCCCGCGCGCCAGCGCCCCCCGTCGCGGTCCACGCCGAACAGAACAACACCAGCTTCGCCAAGAAGTTGATCCACAACAACAACGCGACCGGCGTACCGAACGCCCCGTACATGCTCTTCGCTGCCACCCCCTTCATATAGCCGCCGAGCAGAATCTTCAGCAGCTCGAACCCGGCCGCCCCAATGAGCGCCGCCGTGAGCAGGTCCCGCCGCGGCGGCTCCACCCCGGGCAACAACGTCAGCACGTACAACAGCACCAGGAAGTCCGCCAACACCGCGATCCCGAACGCCAGAATCTGCAGCAGCGCCCCGCCCCATCCCCCGCTGTCGATCCCCAACCGCGCCGTGGTCCACTCCACGGCCGTGGACGCCGCCGTCGACGCCACCAGCGAAGCGAGCCCCGCTCCCCCGAGCCCCACCAGCACACCGGCGTCCTTGAGCTTGCGCAGGACCGGATTCTCCTCGCTGTCCGGCAGTTCCCACACGGTCCGCAGGCACTCCCGCATCGAACCGACCCATCCGACACCGGTAAACAGCAGCAGCGCTCCGGCCACGACCCCGATCGTCCCCGCGTTGTCGATCAACGCCCCGAGGTCCAACTGATCCGCGATCCCCGGCACCTGGTCGCTGATCTTCGATTCGAGTCTCCGCTGCTGACTCGCGCCGAGTGTGCCGGCCGCGACCGCCGCCGCCACGGTGATGAGCGGAAACAACGCCAGGAAGCTGATGAAGGTCATCGCCGCGGCCAACCGAGTCCAGTGCACCTCGTCAAGCCGCTCATAGGCCCACCAGGCATGGGTCCGCATCAACCGGGCCACCAACGGCCCGACAACGGGGAGCTTCTTCAGCCAGTCCATGATCCCAACCTGCCCCGATCCACCGGTTCGACCTGCCTCACCCCGACCGGATCCTCGCCGGCCGGGCCCTCCCCGGCCGACCCCATGCCGACCGACTCCCTACCGGCCGGCCCCTTGCCAGTCGGCCCCACACCAACTGGCTCTATGCCTGTCGGCTCCACCCCGACGCACTCCATGCCTGGCGGCCCCATACCGGCCGGGCCCTCACCAACCGGTCTCTCTCCGTCAGGTCTCTCTCCGTCGGACGTCTCACCACCCGGTCTCTCCTCCGCCCTCGCACCGAAGGCCAGAGTCCGAGTACCCCAGAAACGCACCACCGTGGCCAGCGCCATACCCACCCCCGCCCCCGAGACCGTGTCCGCCCGCGGCGACGTGAACCCCAGCACGTAGTGCGACACCGCGATGCACACCAACTGCACCAGCGCCCCCGCCACATTCACCACGAAGAAGACCCCGTACTGCCGCAGCCGTGACCCCTCGGCCACCTGCTTCCGGTACGTCCCCAGCGCATTCCCCAGGTACGCCACCGAGCAACCGGCCACGAACGACAGTGCTTTGGCAGAGATCGGGTCCATGCCGACCGGCCCGCGTAACCACACAAAGAGCCCCAGGTCAGCGGCGTACGCACAAGCTCCCGCCACCGCGAACCCCACCAGTTCGGGCCCGATCTCCCGCAACCGTCCCCGCACTCCACCCCGTGTCTCCACCGGCTTCAGCACACTCTCCGCCCCCATGCCGACGCCTCCCTTCCAGGTCCCTTCACGCCCCCGCCCCGTCACCAGTCCGCGACCGCCAGCCCGTACATCGCCAACCACGCGAGCCCGATGACAGCCAACGCACGGTCTCTCAGGACCACGTCCTCCGGCTCCCCCGCCGTGCCCCGGTCGGCGAAGACCGCGTATCTGAGGACGGCGAGGATGAACGCCACCATCGACAACTGCCGCCACGGCAGCAGACTGCTGCGCGCGACTCCCCCTTCCTCCATCGCCCACAGGCAGTACGCGAGCACGGCCACGCCGGCCGCCAGCTGCCAGACGAACCGCAGGTAGCCACTCGTGTACTCGTTCAGCAGCGCCCGCGTCGCCCCCGCCCTGTCGGCCATCTGCACCGCCTCGGAGTACCGCTTGGCCGAGACCATGAACAGGGCGCCGAACCCCGTCGTGATCAGGAACCAGCGCGACAGCGGAATCCCGAGCGCCAGCCCGCCGATCATCGCCCGCATGAGAAACCCGGTGGTCACCACAACCAGGTCGACGACCAGCACGTGCTTGAGGCTGACGCAGTACGCCAACTGCATCGCGACATAAGCGGTCAGCAGCGCCGCCGTCACCGGATTGCAGAGCACCGCCGCGGCGACGGGAGCGAACACCGCCAGCGCCCCGCCGACCGCGTACGCGACCGATACGGGTACCTGCCCCGCCGCCACGGGCCGGTTGCGCTTCACCGGATGTGCCCGATCCGCCTCGGCGTCCCGCGCGTCATTGATCAGGTACACCGCCGAGGCCGCCACGGTGAACAACACGAAGACCACCACGAGTTGCCCCAGCGCATGCCACGAGAACAACTCCCCCGCCGCCGCAGGCGCGGCCACCACCAGGACGTTCTTCACCCACTGTTTCGGCCGCGCCGTTCTGACCAGCCCGGCCGGCAATCCAAGCGGCGTCACTCCCCTGACCGTCGACATCGGTGGTCGCTCCAGCACAGCCGTACCACCGGCCCCGACCACCACCGCGCCGGCATCCGAGATCCCGCTCCTACTAACCATCTGTTCCTCACCTCCCCGCCGGTCCCGGCCGCGCTCGTCGATCACCGCGCGCACATCCAACTCCTCTGCCACCACCATGTTTTCCGCTCCCCCTTGCACTGCATCAGTCCTCTCGATGCGCCCGGTCACCGCACCCCGCCCCCCGTCATCCAGCGCGCGCCGAGCCGAGCGGTGAGCGCGCCCAGCACCGCGCCGGCCGCCACATCAGAGGGGTAGTGCACCCCGACGACCAGCCGTGAGACGCAGACCGCCGCAGCCAGCGGCGGCACGAACTGGGACCCCACCGGACGCAGCGCCCCGTACGCCACTGCCGCCGCTGCCGCCGACGTCGCGTGCGAGCTGGGGAACGAGTGCTTCCCCACCGTGCGCACCAGCGGCTCGTGTCCCTTGTCCGCTGTCGGTCTCGGCCTGCGCACCACCCTTTTCACGCACATGCTGGCTACGTGCGCCCCGGCGGTGAGGGCCGTCCCTCGCAGCCACGCCGTCCGCCGCTCGCGGTCGGCAGCCGCTCCCACCAGACCGGCCGCCAGCCAGAGGGCCCCGTGTTCACCCGCCCAGGACAGCGTCCGCGCCGCCGCAGCCACACGCCGGTCGGTGCCACAGTCGCGCAGTGCCGAAAGCAATCGGCGATCCATGTCATCCATGCGGCCCACTTTGGTACCTAAATCATCTTTAACTTGAGCAATATAAGATGACACCCTATTAATCACTCATTTCAGTGACCAATGGGAACGTTTAGGGTTAATGGTCCTTCTATGGACGATACGGTCGCGCCCATGGCTGCCGACCCTGTCTCCACCCCCGTTTCAGTACCTGTACCTGTCGCCGCCCCTGTGTCCGGCCCTTCCTCCTCCGCCGGGCCGGACTCCTCGGCCCCGTCTGCGCTCCGACCCGCCCCGCTCGCCCCTTCGGCGTCGTCCCCCGCCGTGGTCCCGACCGTGCCTTCGGCCCTGGGGTACGACACCGTGCCGGTCACAGGCTGGGGTCGTACCGCCCCGACCGCCGCGCACATGGTGCGCCCCCGCTCCTACGAGGAGACCGTGGCAGCCATCCAGGAATGCGCCGTTCCCGGTCGGCGGGGCGGCATCGCGCGTGGCCTGGGACGCGCTTACGGTGACGCGGCTCAGAACGCGGGCGGCGCCGTCCTCGACATGACCGGCCTGGACCAGATCCACGCCATCGACGCCGCCAACGGCACCGTGCTGTGCGACGCGGGTATCTCGCTCCACCGGCTGATGGAGGTGCTCCTTCCTCTCGGCTGGTTCGTCCCCGTCACCCCCGGCACGCGTTATGTCACGGTCGGCGGCGCGATCGGCGCCGACATCCACGGCAAGAACCACCACGTCTCCGGCTCGTTCTCCCGTCACGTCCTGGCACTGGAACTCCTCACGGCTGACGGCGAGATCCGGATCGTCGAGCGCGGCACCGAACTCTTCGACGCCACGGCCGGTGGCATGGGGTTGACCGGAGTCATCCTCACGGCCACAGTGCAACTCCAGGCCGTCGAGACCTCGCTGATGTCCGTAGACACCGAACGCGCCACGGACCTCGACGATTTGATGGCCCGCCTCACCGCCACCGATCACCGCTACCGCTATTCGGTGGCCTGGATCGACCTGCTGGCCCGTGGGGCCACGATGGGTCGCTCCGTCCTGACCCGCGGGGACCACGCGCCGCTGGATGCCCTGCCTGCGCGCGCACGTCGAGCCCCCTTGGCCTTCCGCCCCGGCCAGCTGCCTTCGGCCCCTTCCTTCTTGCCCGAAGGTCTCTTGGGGCGGACGACCGTCGGCCTCTTCAATGAGCTGTGGTACCGCAAGGCGCCCACATCCCGCGTCGGCGAAATCCAGAAACTGTCGACCTTCTTCCACCCCCTCGACGGCGTCCCGCACTGGAACCGGATTTATGGACGCAGCGGTTTCGTGCAGTACCAATTCGTGGTCGGGTACGGAAAAGAAGAAGCCCTCCGCCGCATCGTGCAGCGCATCTCGGACCGTCGCTGCCCTTCGTTCCTCGCAGTACTCAAGCGCTTCGGTGACGCCGATCCCGGCTGGCTGTCCTTCCCGATGCCGGGCTGGACCCTCGCCCTCGACATTCCCGCGAATCTTCCTGAACTCGGCCCGTTTCTCGATGAACTCGACGAGGAGGTGGCCGCGGCGGACGGACGCATCTACCTCGCCAAGGACTCCCGGCTACGCCCCGAACTCCTCTCTGCCATGTATCCACGGCTGGAGGACTTCCGCTCCCTGCGCGCCCGGATGGATCCGAACGGCGTGTTCCGCTCAGATCTTTCACGGCGGTTGCGGCTTTGAGTCGCGCCTCGAGCCAAGCCGTTTCAACCGCTTCTCCCCTCCCTACGCGAGAGTGCCCGCCCACCTTTCCACCGCGCTTCACCGACCCATCCGAAAGAACTGCGCGCGCATTGCTCTCTCGATACTCCACTTGACCCACCCGCCCCTCCGGCACGGTCTCTCCGCGCCCTCGTCACTTTTGATACACCGCTCGAACCGATCAGGTTCCCGATCGGAATCCTCGATTTCCGCACCGGCGCGCTGCCGGTCCACGCCCCGGGCAGATCACAGCTCAGCCCCGCCGCATTGGAGTTTGGTAGTCATGAAGGACGCCTTCGGCACCCCCCAGTCCCTGCTCATCCTCGGTGGCACGTCCGAGATCGCACTCGCGACGGCCCGTCGGCTGGTCGCCCGGCGCACCCGCACCGTGTGGCTCGCCGGCCGCCCCTCCCCCGCGCTCGAACGCGCCGCAGCGGACCTGCGTGACATTGGGGCCGACGCTCGTACCGTCGCGTTCGACGCGTTGGACTCGGAGTCCCACGAGGAGACCCTCGGCAAAGTCTTCGCCGAAGGTGACATCGACATGGTGCTGCTGGCGTTCGGCATCCTCGGCGACCAGGCCCGTGACGAGGGCGATCCGATGGCGGCGGTACGTGTCGCGCAGACCAATTACACCGGCGCCGTCTCGGCCGGACTGATCTGCGCACGCGCGTTGCAAGCTCAAGGTCACGGGTCGTTGGTCGTGCTGTCGTCCGTCGCGGGAGAGCGGGCACGCCGCGCCAACTTCATCTACGGATCGAGCAAGGCAGGGCTCGATGCCTTCGCGCAGGGGCTGGGCGACGCCCTGCACGGCACCGGGGTTCACGTCATGGTGGTGCGGCCGGGGTTCGTCCGGTCGAAGATGACGGCGGGCATGGCCGAAGCGCCCATGGCCACGACACCTGTGGCGGTGGCGCTGGCCATCGAAACCGGACTGCGACGCCGGTCGGAGGCGGTCTGGGTGCCGGGCCCCCTGCGGCTGGTCATGTCTGCACTGCGGCATGTGCCGCGGCCGGTCTTCCGCAGGCTGCCCGTCTGATACTCAATGGCGCGGCAAAGGGCGCCGGCCCGTGCGCTCCGACTCGATCCACCGTCACCGACGGGGTGCCGACGGTTCGGCTCAGCGTGCGGGCTGTCGGCGTCCGCAGTTCGAACGGTCAGGCGCCTGGCTGGGGAGCGTCGGCTTGCCGAAGGTAAAATCCCGCAGCCTGCGCCAGATGCCGTCCGCGCCCTGCTCGTACAGGGCGAAGCCGTTGCAGGACCAGGCCGCCTCGTAGTCGGCGAGTTCCTCGAACGCACGGTCCATCGCCTCCTCGGCGATGCCGTGCGCCACGGTGACGTGCGGGTGGTACGGGAACTGCAGTTCGCGCGCGACGGGGCCCGAGGCGTCGCGCACCTGCTTCTGCAGCCAGGTGCAGGCTTCGGCGCCCTCGACGACCTGCACGAACACAACGGGTGACAGCGGACGGAAGGTTCCCGTCCCCGACAGACGCATCGGGAAGGTCCGTCCGGTGCCCGCGACCTCTGCCAGGTGGGCCTCGATGGCCGGCAGGTCACCGGCTTCCACCTCGGTCGGCGGGAGCAGGGTGATGTGCGTGGGAATGCCGTGTGCTGCGGCGTCACCGAAGCCCGCACGCCGCTCCTGAAGCAAGCTGCCGTGAGGCTCCGGGACCGCGATCGAAACACCGATCGTTACGGTCCCCACGTCGTACTCCTGTCGTCGTGTGGTGGGCGTGCGGGCGGGACGTGCGGCTGGGCCGGTTCAGTGCTTCGCAGGCAGGAAGCCGACCCGCTCGTACGCCTGGGAGAGAGTCTCGGCGGCGACGGCCCGGGCCTTCTCCGCCCCCTTGGCCAGGATCGAGTCGAGCGTCTCCGGGTCGTCCAGGTATTCCTGGGTGCGGGTCCGGAACGGCGTCACGAAGTCCACCATGACCTCAGCCAGGTCCGTCTTCAGCGCACCGTACATCTTGCCCTCGTACTTCTGCTCCAGTTCCGGGATACCGGTTCCGGTGAGGGTGGAGTAGATGGTGAGCAGGTTGCTGACACCCGGCTTCTTCTCCGCGTCGTAGCGGATCACCGTGTCGGTGTCGGTGACTGCGCTCTTCACCTTCTTGGCCGTGGTCTTCGGCTCGTCGAGGAGGTTGATGAGCCCCTTGGGAGTCGATGCCGACTTGCTCATCTTGATCGACGGGTCCTGAAGGTCGTAGATCTTCGCCGTCTCCTTCAGGATGTACGGCGCCGGGATCGTGAAGGTTTCCCCGAAGCGGCCGTTGAAGCGCTCGGCCAGGTCGCGCGTGAGCTCGATGTGCTGGCGCTGGTCCTCGCCGACCGGGACCTGGTTGGCCTGGTAGAGGAGGATGTCCGCGACCTGGAGGATCGGGTACGTGAACAGACCGACCGTGGCGCGGTCCGCCCCCTGCTTGGCGGACTTGTCCTTGAACTGCGTCATACGGCTCGCCTCGCCGAAACCGGTGAGGCAGTTCATGATCCACCCGAGCTGGGCGTGCTCGGGGACGTGGCTCTGGACGAACAGCGTGCAGCGGTCCGGATCGAGGCCGGCCGCCAGGAGCTGGGCCGCCGCGAGGCGAGTGTTCGCCCGCAGCTCCGCCGGATCCTGCGGAACCGTGATCGCATGCAGGTCCACCACCATGTAGAAGGCGTCGTGAGACTCCTGCAGCGCCACCCACTGGCGGACCGCGCCGAGGTAGTTGCCGAGGTGGAACGAGCCTGCGGTGGGCTGGATACCGGAGAGCACGCGGGGACTTTCAGAGGCCATGCCCCTCATTCTCTCAGGTGTCTCTCATAGCTCGGCCCCAGGTGCTCGGCGCGTGCACATCGCGTGTGCACGACGTGCGCGCAGGCCCAGGCCGAATCGTCACGGACAGTGAGAACTTGTGCGACGCGAGTGGGAACCGATCACCGTCGGCCGGTGTATCAACGGCGTGAGGACACAGGGGGAAGTCCTGGAGGGGGGCCGCGCCGTCGACGAGGGAGCGGTGATCGCTCGCGTGCGCGCCGGAGAGCCGGAGGCGTACGCGGAGCTGGTCCGCGCTTTCACCGGCGTCGCTCTGCGCGCGGCGGTGGCGCTGGGCGCGGGAGCGGACGCGGAAGACGTCGTGCAGCAGTCCTTTTTCAAGGCATACAGCAGCTTGGGGCGGTTCAAAGACGGCTCGGCCTTCAGGCCGTGGCTGCTCAAGATTGTCGCCAATGAGACGAGGAACACAGTGAGATCGGTCGGGCGGCAGCGCTCGCTTGCCAGCCGGGAGGCCGCGATGATCGAGGCCGAGCCGTTGATACCGGAGTCGGCTGATCCGGCGACGGCGGCGATCGAGAGAGAGCGCCGATCCGCGCTGCTCCGTGCGCTGGAGCTGTTGAGCGAGGAGCATCGGCTCGTCGTCACCTACCGCTATCTGCTGGAGATGGACGAGTCGGAGACGGCGCAGGCGCTCGGCTGGCCCCGGGGCACGGTCAAGTCCCGGCTCAATCGTGCGCTGCGCAAGCTCGGCGAACTGTTGCCCGGCACCGGGTGTGAGCCTGCCTCGGTACCGACGCAGCGGTCGCGCGGAGGAGGTGAGGGGCGTGGACGGGCGACGCGGTGACGACGTGGGGCTCCCCGAGGAGCTCCGCTCGCTGGGCCGTCTCCTGGAAGGTCCGGACGGCGCGGGCGAGACGATGGCCGAGCGTGTGCTGGCGCAGATACTGGCTGAGCGCGTGCCCACGCCGGTCGCCGGGCCACCGGGCCCCCGGCGGCCCGTTCGCGGGATACGGCGTTGGGTGCGGCTGCGTTGGCGGGCACTGACCGCTGCGCTGTGCGGCGTGGCCACGATCGTCGTGGTCACGCCTCCCGTGCGGGCGACGGTCACGGACTGGTTCGCCCTCGGTGAGGTCGAGGTGCGTTATGAGCCTTCGGCCGTGCCGTCGTCGGAGACTCGGGTTCCCGGGTGCGGGGCCGCCCTCCCTCTGGAACAGGCTGTACGTCAGGCCGGTTTCACACCGCTGCTCCCTGCCGAGCTGGGCGCGCCCGACGCGGTCGCAGTCACCCGCGAGTCGAACGACCGGGCTCTGTTCACCGTGTGCTGGCGGGACTCGGGCCGCACGGTACGGCTCGACGAGTATCCGGCACGCCTCGACATCGGCTTTGCGAAGACGGTCCCCGTGCAGCCGCAGTGGGTGGCGGTAGGGGGAGAGACGGGGCTGTGGTTCTCGCATGAGCATCGGCTGAGCTTCTGGATGCTCGACGAGCACGGCGATCGGTGGATCCGCCGCGAGCGTCCGGCGGCACCGACCCTGCTGTGGACACGGCAGACGCACGGTGTCGACCTCACGCTGCGTCTGGTAGGAGCCATGTCTGCGGACGAAGCGTTGAGGGTCGCCAAGTCGGTGCGCGCTGCACGGCACGGCTGAGCTGTGCCGACGGTTCCCCGGGTCAGAGGCTCGATAACGGCGGATCCGGTGGACGCCGCAAAAGGACATGCGGCGGGATCGGGAACCCAGCGTGCTCGAGCGGTGTACCAGAGGTGAACCGGCACGGAGGGGTCGTGGCGGACCGATCGGGAGGGGGTTCGGATGCATGCGGTACGGAGAGGGAGAGGGGCGACGCCGGCCGCGGTGCCGGTCGCCGCGTTGCTGGTGGTGCTGTGGAGCGTGTCGCTCTACTTCAGTGACAAGGCAGACGGCCGGTTGAGGTGGCGGAAGCCGCAGTCTTCACGGGCGGCGGCCGACGGGCCGGGGACGGTCTCGTCCGCAGCCACTGCGGTGGCCGGTGACGCCGGTTGGCGGTCGAGCTGTCCGGGGCGATCGCGGGAGCCGCGGCGGCGCTGCTGCGGCCGTTGGTGGCGCGACCTTTCGTAGCCGCTTGCCTCGGGGCACCGGATCAGAGAGCCGGGGCTCCCACAGGAGCTGTGAAGCCTGTGGCCGTCCGCTCGGTAGTTCTCGGGAGGGCTACCGACCGAGGACGGCCAGAGGCCCTGCCTCCGGCCGGAGTGGCCGGGCCGGAGGCAAGGGCGGGCTCAGGTCAGGTCGACGGACGGGTAGAGCGGGAAGCCCGCGAGAAGGTCTGCGGCCCGGTGGGAGACCTCCTCGGCGACTTTGGGCTCCAGGACGTGCTGGGCCTTGGAGGTGGCGCCCTTGCTGGTGGTGCCGGGCTCGGTGGCCGTGAGGACACGGTCGATCAGCGCGGCGATCTCGTCCATCTCGGTCGTGCCCAGTCCGCGGGTGGTCAGAGCGGGGGTACCGATGCGGATACCGGAGGTGTACCAGGCACCGTTCGGGTCGGCAGGGATGGCGTTGCGGTTGGTGACGATGCCGGAGTCAAGAAGCGCGGACTCGGCCTGGCGGCCGGTCAGACCATAGGAGGTGGCGGCATCGATCAGATTGAGATGGTTGTCCGTACCGCCGGTGACCAGCGTGGCACCGCGCCGGGTGAGGCCTTCGGCAAGGGCGCGGGCGTTGTCGACGACGGCCTGGGCGTAACCGCGGAAGTCGGGGCGCCGGGCCTCGGCGAGGGCGACGGCCTTGGCTGCCATGACGTGCGGGAGCGGCCCGCCCAGCACCATCGGGCAACCGCGGTCGACCTGGTCGGCGAGCGAGTCGTCGCACAGGACCATGCCTCCCCGAGGGCCCCGCAGCGACTTGTGGGTGGTCGTGGTGACGATCTGGGCGTGCGGCACCGGGTCGAAGTCGCCGGTGAGGACCTTGCCGGCGACGAGACCGGCGAAGTGCGCCATGTCGACCATGAGCGTCGCCCCGACCTCGTCGGCGATCTCCCGCATGATGCGGAAGTTCACCAGGCGCGGATAGGCGGAGTACCCGGCGACGATGATCATCGGCTTGAACTCGCGGGCGGTGACGCGCAGCGCCTCGTAGTCCAGCAGGCCCGTGGTCGGGTCCGTGCCGTAGCTACGCTGGTCGAACATCTTGCCGGAGATGTTGGGGCGAAAGCCGTGAGTGAGGTGGCCTCCGGCGTCCAGGGACATGCCGAGCATGCGCTGGTTGCCGAAGGCCTGACGCAGTTCGGCCCAGTCGGCCTCGGACAGGTCGTTGACGTTGCGCACGCCGGCCCGCTGCAGAGCGGGGGCCTCGACGCGGTCCGCGAGGACAGCCCAGAAGGCGACGAGGTTGGCGTCGATGCCGGAGTGCGGCTGGACGTAGGCGTGCTGGGCGCCGAAGAGCTCGCGGGCGTGCTCGGCGGCGAGGGACTCGACGGTGTCGACGTTGCGGCAGCCTGCATAGAAGCGGCGCCCGACGGTGCCTTCGGCGTACTTGTCGCTGAACCAGTTGCCCATGGCCAGCAGCGTGGCCGGGGAGGCGTAGTTCTCACTGGCGATCAGCTTGAGCATCTCGCGCTGGTCGGCGATCTCCTGGCCGATGGCGTCGGCGACCCGGGGTTCCACACTCCGGATCACGTCGAGGGCGCCGCGGAAGGCCACGGACTCGGTGGACAGGGAGGAGGAAGACGAAGTGGGCTCTGGCATGACGGACCTCCGGGACGGGTTCCCCCCGGCCCGAGCGGTGTCGGGCCCATGGGGTGGTGCACGGTTCGGCCCAGGCGCACGGCACACAGTTCGCGGGCCGCTCCCCGATGGTCGGTCCCATCCCAGCGCGCCAGTCACGGCCCTGCTCTCACAGTACCCGGCACGCCGGTGCGGGAGGTTTCCGCGTCCATGATGCGAGCGACGATAGGAAAGGGCCACAAACCCGTCTCACGCCGTAAGAGCCGCAAGGCTCGCAGAGCCGTAAGAACGGAGATCCCGTGACTTCTGTGACTCCCGCCCCCGCCGCCGATGACTCAGGTGCCGCGACGCAGGGCCTGATCGCCGCCTCCGACGCGCACAGTGCGCACAACTACCACCCCCTGCCGGTCGTCGTAGCAACGGCGGACGGCGCATGGATGACGGACGTCGAGGGACGCCGCTATCTGGACATGCTCGCCGGCTACTCCGCGCTCAATTTCGGGCACGGGAACCGGCGGCTGATCGAGGCCGCGAAGGCACAGCTGGAACGGGTGACGCTGACCTCCAGGGCGTTTCATCACGACCGCTTCGCGGAGTTCTGTACGCAGCTGGCCGAGCTGTGCGGCATGGAGATGGTGCTGCCGATGAATACCGGGGCGGAGGCGGTGGAGACCGCGGTGAAGACCGCCCGGAAGTGGGGGTACCGGGTCAAGGGGGTGCAGGACGGGCGGGCGCGGATCGTGGTCGCGAGCGACAACTTCCACGGCAGGACGACGACGATCGTCAGCTTCTCCACGGATCCGGAGGCGCGAGCGGATTTCGGGCCGTACACGCCGGGGTTCGACATCGTTCCGTACGGAGACCTGGAGGCTCTCCGGGAGGCGATCACCGAGGACACGGTGGCGGTTCTTCTGGAGCCCATCCAGGGTGAGGCGGGAGTGCTGGTCCCGCCGGCCGGCTACCTCGCGGCGGTGCGGGAGTTGACGCGCGAGCGGAACGTGCTGTTCATCGCGGACGAGATCCAGTCGGGGCTCGGCCGCACGGGGCGGACCTTCGCCTGTGAGCACGAGGGTGTGGTGCCCGACATCTATGTACTCGGCAAGGCCCTCGGGGGTGGAGTCGTGCCCGTCTCGGCGGTCGTGTCCAGCAAGGCGGTGCTGGGAGTCTTCCGACCGGGCGAGCACGGGTCGACCTTCGGCGGCAATCCGTTGGCGTGCGCGGTGGCGCTGGAAGTGATCGCGATGCTTCGCACCGGGGAGTTCCAGCAGCGGGCCACGGAGCTGGGCGACCACCTCCACGCCGAGCTGCGGTTGCTGGCCGGGACGGGCAAGGTCACGGAGGTTCGGGGCCGCGGACTCTGGGCCGGTGTCGACATCGACCCGGCGTACGGGACGGGCCGGGAGATCTCGGAGAAGTTGATGGCGCGGGGTGTGCTCGTGAAGGACACCCATGGTTCCACGATCCGGATCGCTCCGCCCCTGGTGATCAGTAAGGAGGACGTGGACTGGGGGCTCGACCAGCTCCGTGCGGTACTCGGCGCCTGACCGGTGGCGCCCGGAGAGATCCGAATGTTCCTTGACATCTGAAGAGTGGAAATGCCCTCGGCGGGCCCCGGACCGGTGGGAGGGAGTCCGGGGTCGGGAATGAGCGCCCGGGGGCCAGGGACCGGCCCCCGGTTCTCGGGCGGGGCCGGAAGGCGGGGCCGAATCCACAACGGTTCGACCCCCGTTTCACCCCTGGCCCGCCCGGTCTGCGCGCGCCCGGGCCGAGCGGGCCGGACCGCTAGAGGATGACGTGCGGCAGGAATCGGGCGTACTCGTCCGTGACCGGTCCTGCGGACTCCCGGATGCCGAGACCTGCCGCCTCGTTCTCCACGACCCAGGCGCCGAGCACCACCCGGTTGCCATCGAAGTCGGGAAGCGGGCACAGCTCTTGGTAGCAGCACGCCTCTTGGCCCCCCGCCGGCCCAGTGGCGCCCTCACCCGGCGCATGGAGGGTGACCCCTGCTCCTTCGCGGCCGAGGAGGGGCTTGGCGACGTAGCCGGTGGTGGCGGCGAGTTCACGCGGGCCGTCCAGATAGGCCGGAAGGAGGTTCGGGTGGCCTGGGAAGAGTTCCCACAGCGCGGCCAGAAGGGCCTTGTTGGACAGCAGCATCTTCCAGACGGGTTCGATCCAGAGGGTGGTGCCGGTACCGCCACCGTTGTCGAGGGTCTCCAGGACGTGGGGGGCGAAGCGGTCGGTGGTGAGCCACTCCCAGGGGTAGAGCTTGAAGCAGCTGCGGATGAAGCGGAGCCTCTTGTCGACGAAGCGCCGCGACAGCGGGTCCCAGCCGATGTCCTCCACCGAGATGGCCTCGGTGTCCAGCCCGGCCTGTTCCGCGGTCTCGCACAGGTAGGCAACGGTCATCAGGTCCTCGCCGAGTTCGTCGGCGGCCGAGTGCGCGAAGTGCAGGGGGCTGCCGGGCGGCAGGAGCGGGGCCTGTTTCTTCCAGGCGTCGACCAGGCGCTCGTGAAGGGAGTTCCACTGGTCGGCACCGGGGAAGCGCTCCTCCATCCAGAACCACTGCGGGCCGGCGGCTTCGACGAGGGAGGTGGGCGTGTCGGCGTTGTACTCCAGGAGCTTTGCCGGGGCTCCGGTGCGGCCGTCGTAGTGAAGGTCGAATCGCCCGTAGACGGAGGGGAGTTCGGCGCGCCGGTGCCAGGCCTCCCGGATGAGGGAGACCAGCTGCGGGTCGGTGATGCCCAGGTCGGCGAGGCGGTCCTCGGCGACGAGGTGATCTGCTGCGACCAGGCACATCTCGTGCAGCTCTTCGACGACCTCCTCCAGGGCCTCGACCTCGGACAGGGAGAAGGAGTAGTAGGCGCTCTCGTCCCAGTACGGGCGCAGGGAGTCGTCCGGGTACCGGGTGAGCGGATAGATCAGCCCCTGCTCCTCGACGGTCTGCTGCCAGCCGTCGCGTGGCTGGATGGTGTGGCGTCGCATCCGGTTCAGCCGCCTCCGGAGCCGGAGCCCGAGCAGCCGAAGCCGCCCCGGTCGACGGCTTCGCTGCGGCTGAAGGTGCCGTCGTCGGCGCGGCGGCCGCTGACATCGGCGTCGTAGTACCAGGCGCCGTCGACCCGGCCACTCTTGCTGGTACCGCTCGCGCTGCCACCTGTCCCGGCACCGCTCTTGCGGCCCTTACCGGTCGAGCTCTTACCCGAGCCGTTCTTGCAGTACTGGTCGCTGACGATCTTGTACCCGTTGGCCGATTCGTAACTGTCCCGGTCCACGCAGCGCCGGTCCGGGTCGGAGCTGCAGGAGGTCAGGGCTGCGGCCAGCACGCCCATGCTGCCGAGCACCACCGTGCTCGACCGCAGTCGCCGTCGTTTCTCCGCCATGCGTCGTATCCCCCCGTCTGCCTGCTGATACCCACCGCCGTGCAGGACCGGCACCGTGGGACCGGCCGCGACTTGTTCCCGGTTGCCCCGGCGCGTCCTGGTGTATGTCGGCGGTCAGCGTAGAAGAACACGGTGAGCGGTGATGCGCCGGTTCCCCAGAGCCGGCAGGACCCTCGCCACCTGCCGCCACTTGCATCTCCGGGCCCGGTTCGTGCCGCGAGCATGGGCGGTGAGCCCAGGAGGCAGGGTCCGCCCCGCCTGTCCTGTCTCGTCGTCGCTACGGGAGTACGCGGCACAGGGAGTCCAGGGCTCCGGCCCAAGCGTGGTCGGGCGGGGTGCCGTAGCCGACGACCAAGGCGTCGAGCGGGGTGGTGGAGACGTCGATGTCCTCGTGACGGTAGCTGGACAGACCTGCGACGCCCAGGCGTTGCCAGGCGGCGGCACGGACCACGGACTGCTCGGTGCCGGGCGGGAGTTGGAGGACCGCGTGCAGGCCGGCGGCGATTCCGGTGGCGTGGACCGCGGGGGCGCGTTCGGCTAGGGCGGCGACCAGTTGGTCGCGGCGCCTGCGGTAGCGCAGCCGGGCGCTGCGCAGGTGACGGTCGTAGGCACCGGAGTTCAGGAATTCGGCGAGGGTGAGCTGGTCGAGGACGCCGCAGGACCAGTCGCTGACGCCCTTGGCGTCGATGACCTCGTCGATGAGACCGGCCGGGAGGACCATCCAGCCGAGCCGAAGTCCGGGGGCGAGTGATTTGCTCGCGGTGCCGAGGTAGACGACGTGGTCCGGGTCGAGTCCCTGAAGGGCGCCGACGGGCTGGCGGTCGTAGCGGAACTCGCCGTCGTAGTCGTCTTCCAGGATCAGTCCTCCCGTGCGCCGCGCCCAGTCGACGACGGCGGCCCGCCGATCCGGGTGGAGTGGAACGCCCATGGGGAACTGATGGGCGGGTGTCAACAGGGCCGCACCGACGCCGGTCACCCGGGCAGGGGCTCCGGATGCTCCCGACTCCACCGTCCTGGCCGCACCCCCGGTGCCGGCCGTGCCGCGATTCCGGGACGGGCGCTCGACTCGGGACGAGCCGTTGTCCCGAGTCGATCTGTCATTGCCGGACGAGTCGCCGACCCAAGCCGAGTCACCCATCCGGGCCGAGTCGCCCAACTGAGCCGTCGCGCCACTCCGAGCCGATGCGTCATGACCGGCCGAGTCGCCGTCACGCGGCAAGTGGGCGGTGCGGGGCAGAGGTTCGGTGCCGGCGCTCCAGGTGTCCAGTTCGCCGGTGTCCGTGCCGAGTTCGTCCAAGGGGAGGGGGTGGGTGCGCAGGCCGGCACGGGTCAGGAGGTTCCAGTGGACATCGAGGCCGTACGACTCGACGGCGATGTCGTGGACACCCCTGCGGCGCAGTACCTCGCCGAGCAGTGTCAGACCCTGGACGAAACCGGCGCAGATGACGAGTCGGTCGGGGTGGGCGTGGACGCCGCGGGCGCGGGCGAGGTAGTCGGCGAGGGCGAGCCGTAGTTCGGGGCGGCCGCGGGGGTCGCCGTAGCCCAGCGCCTCGTTCGGGGCGGCGGTCAGGGCTCGGCGGGAGGCGCGAAGCCACTCGGCACGGGGGAAGGAGGCGAGGTCGGGGGAGCCGGGGTGGAGGTCGTGGAGGAGTTTGCCGGGGGCGCGGCGGCCCGGGCGCTGGACGGGGCGGGGAGCTTCGACGGGGCGTTCGGCGACCCGGGTGCCGGAGCCCTGGCGCGCGGTGAGCCAGCCCTCCGCGACGAGGTCGGCGTAGGAGTCGGCGACGGTGTTGCGCGCGATGCCCAGATCGACGGCGAGGGTGCGGGAGGCAGGCAACCTGGTGCCCGGGGCGAGGCGGCCGCCGCGTACGGCCTCGCGGAGTGCGTCGGTCAGGCCCCGCCGCAGGCCGGGACCGGTGGGCTCGATGTGGAGGTCGATGCCGAGGGCCTGCCCGGAGGGCGAAGTGGCCCAGTTTTTCACCATGGGAATGGACCATACCGCTGGGCTAATCCCTTCTTAGGGTTGAGGCATGACGACACACGAGAGCGAGACGACTGTGGATGAGACGCATGGGACCGAGGGGCACGAAGGCGGCCGGGACGGGGGCGGGACCGAAGGCGGCCAGCAGCTCATGCACGAGCACGCGCCGCGGCTGGCCTGGGCGCAGCACGCGCCGGAGGTCTTCAAGGCGATGGTGCGGCTCGACGCGGCGGCTCGACGCGGGATCGACCCGGTGACGTACGAGCTGGTCAAGATCCGCGCGTCGCAGATCAACCGTTGTGCGCTCTGCCTGGACATGCACTCCAAGGACGCTCTGGCCGCGGGTGAGAGCGTGGAGCGGATCATTCAGCTCGCTGCTTGGGAGGAGTCGAAGCACTACTACACCGAGAGGGAGATCGCCGCGATCGAGCTGACCGACGCGGTCACGGTGCTCACGGACGGTTTCGTGCCGGACGAGGTGTACGAGAGGGCGGCGAAGGTCTATGACGAGAAGGAGCTGAGCCAGTTGATCGCGGCGATCGCGACGATCAACGCGTGGAACAGGTTCGGGGTCTCCACCCGTCAGGCGCCGGGGCACTACAAGGCCGGAGACTTCAAGTGAGTGCCCGGACGACGCAGTTGGACGCCGGTGTCCGGGACGCGATGGTGGCCTTCGGCGCGGCGGCGAAGAAGGGGCTCGGGGACCCCGTCCTCGCCGAGCTGGTGATGATCCGGGCGTCGCAGATCAACGAGTGCGCGTTCTGCCTCGACATGCATGTCGACATCGCCGTCGAGAAGAACGGGGAGAGCACGAAGCGCATCGCGCTGCTCGACTCGTGGGCCGAGGCGGGCGACTTGTACAGCGAGCGGGAGCGGGCGGCGCTCGCGCTGACGGAGGCGGTGACGGTACTGACGGAGGGGTTCGTGCCCGACGAGACGTATGCACTCGCCGCCGAGCACTTCAGTGAGAGCGAGCTGGCTCACCTGATCGCGGCGATCGCCGCGATCAACAGCTGGAACCGGCTGATGGTCAGCCGCCGTATCGCACCAGGAGGACCCGCATGGTGAACCCGGAGCTGTCGCAGGGGGCCACCACTCCCGTGGCTGTGCTTCGTGCCCTGCATCACGGTCGCGCGGCCGGTGACCCGTTGATCCTGCCGGGGCCGTGGGACGCGGCGAGTGCGCGGGTCTTCGAGGAGGCTGGGTTCCCGGCTCTGGCGACGCCGAGTGCGGGGGTCGCCGCGTCGCTCGGGTACGAGGACGGGCGGACGCCGGCGGACGAGATGTTCGCTGCCGTGGCCCGGATCGTGCGGTCCGTGTCGGTGCCGGTCTCCGCGGACATCGAGGCCGGGTACGGGCTCGCGCCGAAGGAGCTCGTGGAGCGGTTGCTGGAGACCGGCGCCGTCGGGTGCAACCTGGAGGACTCGGGGACGGGTGCGGTTGCCGCACCGACCGGTTCCGGTGGCCGTGGGCAGCAGGAGCGGGTCCTCAAGGACGCGCAGCAGCAGGCGGAGTGGCTCGCCGAGGTCCGGGCGGCGGCCGGTGACCGGGTCGTGCTGAACGCGCGGATCGACGCGTTCCTCGTCCAGGGGGTCGCCGACCCGGTCGGGGAGGCGATCGAGCGGGCCCGGTTGTACGTCGCCGCGGGAGCGGACTGTGTGTACCCGATCGGGGCGCCGGCCGAGGCGCTGCCCCGGTTGCGGGCCGGGATCGAGGGGCCGATCAACGTCGGGGCGCCGCCCGGGGGGCCGACGTTGAAGGAGTGGGGGGAGTTGGGGGCGACGCGGATCACGTTCGGACCCGGACTGCAGCGGAGGGCGGCCGCCGCGCTGCGGGAGATCGCCGCCACCCTCGCCTGAGCCGCGCCGCGAACCGGCCGGGGGCACGCACCCCGCGTCCACACACCCGGCGCCCGGGGGCAGATGCGGGCCGACCGGGCCTGTGCGGCCGCCCTGTCCGGGAGCCCGGCCGGAGCCCCGGCCCGGTGCCCAGTCCGGCAGCCACACCGCGCCCTGGATACGACCGCGCCCCGGATACGACCGTGCCGGGTGCCCCCGTCAGGAAAGGCACCCGGCACCGTACAACCTGCCCGGTTATCGGGGGAGCCACGCCTCCCAGGTGGAGCGGTGGGTGTCGATCCACTTCTTGGCCGCTTCGCCGGGCGACAGTTTCTGCTCGGCGATCAGGAGGGAGACCTCGTTCTGGTCCTCCGTCGTCCAGTGGAACTTCTTCAGGAGGGCCGCGGCTTTGCCGCCGCCGCGGGCGAAGTCGGCGTTGAGGTACTTCTGCAGCGGGGTCTGCGGGTAGGCGCAGGCGACCTTCTCCGGGTCGGCGTCGCAGCCCTCCTTGTAGGCGGGCAGTTTCACCTCGGTCATCGGCACCTTCTTGAAGAGCCACTGCGGCTGGTACCAGTACGTCAGGAACGGCTTCTTCTGCTTGGCGAACTGCTTGATCTGGGTGATCTGGGCGGCTTCGGAGCCGGAGAAGACGACCTGGTAGTCCAGCTTCAGGTTCTGGACCAGGGCCTTGTCGTTGGTGACGTAGGACGGGGAGCCGTCGAGGAGTTGGCCCTTGCCGCCGCTCTCCGCGGTCTTCAACTGGTCGGCGTACTTGTTGAGGTTCTTCCAGTCGGTGACGTCGGGGTGCTGCTTGACGAAGTACGTGGGGACGAACCAGCCGATGTGTCCGGTGACGCCGAGGTCGCCGCCGTTCTGGATGGTCTTCTTGTCCTTGACGTAGCGCTGTTCCTGGTCGGGGTGGCCCCAGTCCTCCAGGATCGCGTCGACGCGGCCCTGGCTGAGGGCGTCCCAGGCGGGGACCTCGTCGACCTGGACGGTGTCGACGCGGTAGCCGAGTTCGTGCTCCAGGAGGTACTGGGCGACGGCGACGTTGGCCTGGGCGCCGACCCAGGACTGGACGGAGAGGGTCACCGTCTTGGCGCCCTGGGCGTTGGCGTAGGGGGACGCCTGTTTGGTCATGTCGGCGGCGCCGCAGCCGGTGACGGCCAGCAGGGCGCCCACCCCGGCGACGGTGGCGAGTGACCTGTGAGTCCTACGTGTGCGCATGGGTCAGGCCTTCTTTCCGGCGCGGGTGCGGCGTTCCGTCGGCTGCGTCACCCGGTCCAGCATCAGACCGAGGCAGACGATCGCGGCGCCCGCGACGAGGCCCGTGGCGAGGTCGCCCTGGGCGAGGCCGAAGACGACGTCGTAGCCGAGAGCGCCGCCGCCGACGAGGCCGCCGATGATGACGACGGCGAGGACCAGGACGACGCCCTGGTTGACGGCGAGAAGCAGTGCGGGGCGGGCGAGCGGGAGTTGCACCTGGCGCAGCTGCTGGGCCGTGGTGGCGCCCATCGAGCGGGAAGCCTCCATGGCGGCGGGGTCGACCTGGCGCAGTCCTTGTGCGGTGATGCGGACGACGGCGGGCAGCGCGTAGACGACGGCCGCGGCGGCCGCGGGGGCGCGGCCGACGCCGAAGAGGGCGACGACCGGGATCAGGTAGACGAACTGCGGCATGGTCTGGAAGACGTCGAGGACGGGGCGCAGGGCGCGTTCCAGGCGGTCGCTGCGGGCGGCGGCGATGCCGACGGCGAAGCCGAGGACCAGGGTCACGGCGACGGCGGCGAGGACCTGGGAGAGCGTGTCGAGGGACGGTTTCCAGACGCCGAGCACGCCGATCGCGGCCATGGCGAGCACGGCGGTCAGGGCGGTGCGCCAGGTGCCGATGAGCCAGGCGAGCGCGGCGACGATCAGCAGCACCGCCCACCACGGCAGCCAGGTCAGGCCGGAGCGCAGCGGGTCGAGGATCCAGGTGGTGAAGTGGCCGGCCCAGTCGGCGGTGCCGCCCACGTAGGGGACGCCGGTGTAGAGGTGGTCGGTCATCCAGTCGACGGCGTCGTTGACGGGGGTGGCGATGTTCACGACCCAGGAGTCGGGCCACTCCAGGCGGTCGGCGAAGCGCGCCGCGAGGGCGGTGACGACGGTGCCGGCGGCGACGACGCCCCACTTCCAGGGGGCCGGGGTCTCATCGGAGCCGAGCCGCTCCCCCGCCGCGCTGGTGACGCGGTCGAGGACGACGGCGAGCAGCACGATCGGGATGCCGGCGGCGAGAGCGGCGCCGACGTCGACCGAGGCGAGCGCCTGGTAGACGCGGTCGCCGAGGCCGCCCGCGCCGATGACGGAAGCGATGACGGCCATGGAGAGGGCCATCATGATCGTCTGGTTGAGGCCCAGGAGGAGTTCCTTGCGGGCCAGGGGGAGACGGGCGGTCAGCAGCCGCTGCCGGCCGGTCGCGCCGAGCGAGGCGACGGCTTCCATGACGCCGCTGTCGGCGGAGCGCAGGCCCAGCGCGGTGAGGCGGGCCATGGGCGGGGCGGCGTAGACGACGGTGGCGAGGACCGCGGCGGGCACGCCGATGCCGAAGATCAGCACGACCGGGAGGAGGTAGGCGTAGGCGGGGAAGACCTGCATGGTGTCGAGGACGGGGCGCAGGACGCGGTTCATGCGGTCGCTCAGGCCGGCGGCGAGGCCGAGTACGGCGCCGAGCACGACCGAGACGAACACGGCGACCACCATGAGCGCCAGTGTCTGCACGGTGGGCACCCACATGCCGAGGGCGCCACACACGAGGAAGGCGACTACGGCGGAGGCGGCCAGGCGCCAACCGGCGACGCGCCAGGCGATCAGACCGGCCGCGGCGGTCACGCCGGCCCAGCCGGCGGCGAGCAGCACGAGGTAGACGGCGCGGATGGAGAGGACGATCGCGTTGCTGATGTGGCCGAGGAAGTAGAGGAACAGCGGGTGGCTGTCCCGGTTGTCGATGATCCAGTCGCTGGCCTTGCCGAGCGGTTCGGAGACGTCGACGGTCAGCGCGTCCGGCCAGCTGCCGCTGGACCAGCGGGCGTTGAGGAGCGGGGCGATGATCGCGGCGGCCGCGGCGAGCAGCAGGAGCTTGCCGAGTACGCGGTTGCGGAGCAGGGCGTTCTGGCGGGTGGGGGTGTCCTTGGTGGGGGCAACGGTGACAGCAGCGGACATATCAGACCGCCTTGTCGCCCGCGGCGGACGCGGGACCATCGGCCGGGCCGGCCGAACCGTCTGATCCGGCCACGTCGGCGGACCCGGCGGAACCGGCAGAGTCGGAGGGACTGGCGGAACGAGCGGAACCGGAGGAGTCAGCGGAACCGGAGGAGTCGGCGGAGCCGTCAGAACCGGCGGAGTCAGCGGAGTCGGCGGACCTGGCGGACCCAGCGGAACCGGAGGAGTCGGCAGAACTGGCGGAGCCGGCAAAACCGCCAGAACCGGTGGACCCGGCGGACCCGGCGGACCCGGCGGACCCGGTGGCGCTAGCGGAGCCGCCGGAACCGGACGCACCGTCAGCCCCGACCACACCGCTCAAACCCGCCGCACCGCTCGAACGGGCCACACCCCCGGGCCCCCCGGAGACGCCACTCGCCCCCTCGAGGGCGCCACCCGCCCCCGGGGCGCCATCCGTTCCCCCGGAGGCACCACCCGTCCCCCCGGAGACCACATTCGTCCCCGCCACGACCCCGAGAAGCCGTTCATGGTCGACAATCCCCACGCACTGGTCGGCGTCCATCACCCGCACGGCGAACCCGCTGCGGGCCACCGCCTCGATCGCCTCGGAGACCGTGGCGTCGTGGGCTATCTCGGGGCCGCGGTCCGCCTCGTCGGCGTCGGCGGGGCGCATGGCGCGCCGGACCGTCATGACCTGTTCGCGCGGGACGTCGCGGACGAACGCGCGGACGTAGTCGTCGGCGGGCGCGCTCACGATCTCCTCCGGCGTGCCGAGCTGGACGATGCGGCCGTCGCGCATGAGGGCGATGCGGTCGCCGAGGCGCAGCGCTTCGTTGAGGTCGTGGGTGATGAAGACCATCGTGCGGCCCTCCTCGCGGTGCAGGCGCACGACCTCTTCCTGCATGTCGCGCCGGATGAGCGGGTCGAGCGCGCTGAACGGCTCGTCGAACAGCAGGACTTCGGGGTCGACGGCGAGGGCCCGGGCGAGGCCCACCCGCTGCTGCTGGCCGCCGGAGAGCTGGCCGGGGCGGCGGGACTCCAGCCCCTCCAGGCCCACCTTGGCGACGACCTCCATCGCCTTGGCCCGGCGCTCGGCGCGCCCGACGCCCTGGATCTCCAGTCCGTAGGCGACGTTGTCGAGGACGGTGCGGTGCGGCAGCAGGCCGAAGTGCTGGAAGACCATCGCGGCGCGGTGGCGGCGCAGCGCGCGCAGCCGGCTCTTGTCCATGGCGCGTACGTCCTCGCCGTCGATGGACAGGGAGCCGGCCGTGGGTTCGATGAGGCGGGTCAGGCAGCGCACCAGCGTGGACTTGCCGGAGCCGGACAGGCCCATCACCACGAAGACCTCACCGCGCCGGACGTCGAAGGAGACGTCGCGCACGGCGGCGGTGCAGCCGGTGCGGGTGCGGAGTTCGGCGGCGCTCAGCTCGGTCAGCTCCGCGTCGTCCGGGACGCGTTCGGCCTTGGGGCCGAACACTTTCCACAGGTTGCGGACGGAGAAGACGGTCTCGGCGGAAGCGGTTCCCGCGTTCGCGTCGGGGGCGGGGTCCCGCACCACAGTCTGCGTACTCATCACGCATCACCACCCAGCAGTTCGGCGCACTTCTCCCCGACCATGAGCACTCCGATCATCGGGTTCACCGCGGGCATCGTCGGGAAGACGGACGCGTCGGCGATTCGGATGGACTGCAGCCCGCGGACCCTCAACTCGGGGTCGACCACCGCGAGTTCATCACTCCCGGCGCCCATGCGACAGGTGCCTGCGGGGTGGTAGACGGTGTGGGCGACCTTGCGGGCGTACTCGCTCAGCTCCTCGTCGCCGGTGACGTCCGGGCCGGGACACACCTCGCGCTTGAGCCAGCCGGCCAGCGGCTGCGTCCTGGCGATCTCGCGGGCGATGCGGATGCCGTCGACGAGGGTCCGCCCGTCGTAGTCGTCCTCGTCCGTGAAGTAGCGGAAGTCGAGGGCGGGCTTCTCCTCGGGGTCCGCGCTGGTCAGGTAGAGACGGCCGCGGCTCTTCGGCTTGGGGATGTTGGGCGTCATGGAGACGCCGTGCTCGGGCCGTTCGTAGCCCAGCCGCTCGGGGTTGTCCGTGAACGGGATCTGGTAGAAGTGGAACATCAGGTCGGGTCCGGCGGCCTCGGGGTCGCGCTGGATGAACAGGCCGGCATCGCTGTCCATCGCGCTGTTGTCGGGGATCGGTCCGTCCGTCTCCCAGACGATGACCGACTCCGGGTGGTCGAGCAGGTTCTCGCCGACTCCCGGCAGGTCGAGCACGACCGGGATGCCGAGCTTCTCCAGATCGGCCCGGGGACCGACGCCGGAGTGCAGCAGCAGGCGGGGCGTGTCGACGGCGCCGGCGCAGACGACGACCTCGCGGCGCGCCGATATGAGCCGCTCCTCGCCGTCCTTCGAGCGCACGTGCACCCCGCGCGCCCGCGGGCCGGCGACGTCCGCGCCTTCCCCGTCCGGGGCGCCGTCACGGCCGTCGGTGAAGTGGAGCTTGTACGCCCAGGTCTCCAGCAGCAGCGTCAGGTTGGGGCGGTCGCCGGCCTCCATGTGGGGGTGGAGGTACGCGACCGAGGCCGAGGAACGCTTGTTGTTCTCGGGGTGGTAGGCGAGGTCGAAGAAGCCGACGCCGTCCTTGAACGGGCCCTTGTTGAAGCCCTCGACGCGCGGTACGCCGGTGGCGGTCTGTGCGGCCTCGACGAAGTCGCGGGCGATGGCGTTGCGGTCCTTCTCGTCGACGGCGACGATGTTGTTGCGCAGCTTGGCGAAGTAGGGGTCCATGGACCGGTGGTCCCAGCCCTCGGCGCCGGCGGCGGCCCACTCGTCCCAGTCGCCGGGCAGCGGCTTGAACGAGATGAGGGTGTTGTGCGACGAGCAGCCGCCGAGCACCTTGGCGCGGCTGTGCAGGATGTGCGAGTTGCCGCGCGGCTGGTCGGTCGTGGTGTAGCCGTAGTCGAGGTCGCCGCCGAGCAGCCCGAGCCAGCGGCGCAGGGTCAGCACGTCGTCGCGGTCGATGTCGCTGGGGCCGCCCTCGATGACGGCGACGGTGACGTCCGGGTCCTCGGTGAGCCGGGAGGCGATCACCGATCCTGCGGTGCCGCCGCCGACAATGACGTAGTCGTACGTGTGCGGGGCCGGGCCGCTCCCGGGGGACGGGTCGGCGTTCCCGGCCCGGACGGCGTGTTCCGCCCGGACGGCGTGTTCCGCCCGGGTGGCGTTCTGCGGCGGTTCAGGGTTCTCAGGCATGCGTCAACTCCAAGGCGAGGCAAGGTACTTCGCGTAAGTGGTGGTGGCGGTGCGGAGGCAGGAAGAAGGGCGGGCTCAGCCCGCGAACCACCGCACCGGCTTCGGCGCCAGGTTCTGGTAGATGTGCTTGGCCTCGCGGTACTCGGCGAGCCCGGCGGGGCCCAGCTCGCGGCCCACGCCGCTCTTCCCGAAGCCGCCCCACTCGGCCTGCGGCAGGTAGGGGTGGAAGTCGTTGATCCAGACGGTGCCGTGGCGCAGGCGGGCGGCGACCCGCCGGGCGCGCCCGGCGTCGGCGGTCCACACGCCGCCGGCGAGGCCGTACTCGGTGTCGTTGGCGAGGGCGACGGCCTCGTCCTCGGTGCGGAACGTCTCGACGGTGAGGATCGGCCCGAAGGTCTCCTCGCGCACGACGCGCATCTCGCGGTGGCACTGGTCGAGGACGGTCGGCTCGTAGAAGTAACCGGTGGCGGGCCGGGCGGCGCTCGGCTCGGGGCGCTTGCCGCCGCTGCGCAGCACCGCGCCCTCGGCGAGCGCGGAGGCGACGTAGGACTCGGTCTTGTCGCGCTGCTGCTCGCTGACGAGCGGCCCGCACTCCACGCCGTCCTCGGTGCCGCGGCCGAGCCGGATCTTCTCGGCGCGGCGGGCGAGTTCGGCGACGAAGCGCTCGCGGACGGACTCCTCGATGATGAGGCGGGAGCCGGCGGAGCAGACCTGGCCGCTGTGGATGAACGCGGCGTTGAGCGCCTGGTCGACGGCGGTGTCGAAGCCGTCCTCGGTCTCGCAGGCGTCGGCGAAGACGACGTTCGGGTTCTTGCCGCCGAGCTCCAGGGCGACCTTCTTGACGCCCGCGGCGGCGGCCTGCGCCACCTTGGTGCCGCTGGCCAGGCCGCCGGTGAAGGAGACCAGGTCGACGTCGGGGTGGTCGGCGAGGCGGGCGCCGACGGTGGCGCCGGGGCCCGTCACGATGTTGGCGACACCGGCCGGCAGTCCGGCCTCCACCAGCAGTTCGATCAGGACGACCGTGGTCAGCGGGGTGATCTCGCTCGGCTTGACGACGAAGGTGTTGCCCGCGGCGAGCGCCGGCGCGATCTTCCAACTCGCCTGGAGCAGCGGGTAGTTCCAGGGCGTGATCATCGTGCAGACACCGACCGGTTCGTGCACGACGACACTGTGGATCTCCTCGGACCCCGCGTCGACGACGCGGCCCGCGCCCTCGCCGATGACCAGGTCGGCGAAGTAGCGGAAGGCGTCGGCGACGCAGTCGACATCGACGCGGCCCTCCTCCACGGTCTTGCCGGCGTCCCGGCTCTCCAGGAGGCCGATCTTCTCCCGGTCCCGGACGAGGAGGTCGGCGACGCGGCGCAGCAGCGCGGCACGGTCGGCGACGGGCGTCCTCGGCCAGGGGCCCTCGTCGAAGGCGCGGCGCGCGGCGGCTATCGCGGCGTCCGCGTCCTCGGCACCGCCCTCGGCGATCACCGCGAACGTCGTGGCGTCCGCGGGGTCGAGGATCTCGCGGGTGGCCCCTGCGGCGGCGCCGCGCCACTCTCCGCCGACATGGATGGTGCTCTGTACTGACACGTCCTGCTTCGCCTTCCGTTCCGGTTTTCTCCCCCGAACACCGCAGATGCCCCTGGGGAGCGGTCTGCCGTGGTGCCGGATGTCCCTGCCCGGGGGTGGCCAAAGCATGCACATTCCGTGGCCGAAAGTGCGCTGCGTCACCACCTGTGCCGGGGAACGTCCCGAAAGGCGCCGTGTGGGGCGTTCTGTCCGAGGCGGCAGAGCCGCCGCCGAACGCAGACCGCCCACGGCGGGTCCGAAGACCCGCCGTGGGCGGCGGAAGAACCGGGACGCGGGAGGGGGGCCGGGGCCTCTCCCGCTCCGGAGCCTGTCCTAGAGCAGACCGAGGCCGCGGACCGCCTCGCGCTCCTCGGCCAGCTCGGCGACGGACGCGTCGATGCGCGCACGCGAGAACTCGTTCACGTCCAGGCCCTGGACGATCTCGTACGCGCCGTCCTTCGTGGTGACGGGGAAGGAGGAGATCAGGCCCTCCGGGACGCCGTACGAGCCGTCCGAGGGGATGCCCATGGAGGTCCAGTCGCCCTCGGCGGTGCCGTTGACCCACGTGTACACGTGGTCGATGGCGGCGTTGGCGGCCGACGCGGCCGAGGACGCGCCGCGCGCCTCGATGATCGCGGCACCGCGCTTGGCGACGGTCGGGATGAACTCGTCGGCCAGCCACTTCTCGTCGTTCACGGTCTCGGCCGCGTTCTTGCCGCCGACCGTGGCGTGGAAGATGTCGGGGTACTGGGTGGCCGAGTGGTTGCCCCAGATGGTGAGCCGCTTGATGTCGGCGACCGTCGAGCCCGTCTTCTTCGCGAGCTGGGTCAGCGCGCGGTTGTGGTCGAGGCGCGTCATGGCGGTGAAGCGCTCGGCCGGTACGTCCGGCGCGGCGGCCTGGGCGATGAGGGCGTTGGTGTTGGCCGGGTTGCCGACGACGAGGACCTTGATGTCGTCCGCGGCGTGGTCGTTGATGGCCTTGCCCTGGGGCTTGAAGATGCCGCCGTTGGCCTCCAGGAGGTCACCGCGCTCCATGCCCTTGGTGCGGGGGCGGGCGCCGACGAGGAGGCCGACGTTGGCGCCGTCGAAGGCGACGTTCGGGTCGTCGGTGATCTCGATGCCCTGGAGCAGCGGGAAGGCGCAGTCGTCGAGCTCCATGGCGGTGCCCTCGGCGGCCTTGAGCGCCGGGGTGATCTCCAGGAGGCGCAGCTTGACCGGCACGTCCGCGCCGAGCAGCTGGCCGGAGGCGATGCGGAAGAGCAGTGCGTAGCCGATCTGGCCGGCGGCGCCGGTGACGGTGACGTTCACGGGAGTGCGGGTCATGGCGTTCTCCGTATGACAGCAGGGCTTTTGATCGATCTCTCGGCATCAAGAGATCCGCCCGTCAGGCTATCGCGCCGCGCCCTTACCGGACCTATCGGTGCGTGTGGCTCACCCCACAGAGCGAGTTCTCTGTATCGGTCCGAGCCCGGACACGGGGACGGCCGCCGGCCCGGGGGGTGGGCTTCGGCGGCCGCCGGTGGGTGTCACCGTGTGACCATCCCGTGGGGGTACTGGAGCCCCTTCCCCGAAACGGAGGCCCTATGCACACTCTTTCGCGCGGCATCCGAAGCGGCCGTCGAAGCGGCCCTCGAAGCGACCGTTGAGGCCCTCGGCCGCACTACTCCGTACAGCCGCTCCGCCCGGAGCCGAGTGTCGCGCACGCCTTCGCCTCGGCGGCCGACCCCACCGCCACCATCGGCGTGTACGCGTCCGTGTCCGCGGTGCCGACCCGGCCCTTCTTCGAGGCCGCGGCGCCCACCTTCAACTGGACGCTGTCGCCGGGGGCAGCGCCCTGGATCCGCGCCCAGGCCGCCTTGCACGTCTTGCTGTACCGCACCTCGACGGAGACGGCGCCGACCGCGGTCCGGGCCGGGCTGTCGGCGAGGTCACCGCCGCACCCCATGGCCTCGGGGTCCTTCCCGGTGCAGCCCGCGCCCACGCACCGGACGCCCGCGGGGAGTTCGGGCGCGCTGGTGGTGGGCGGCGCGGACGGCCCGGCGGTCTCCTTCTTGTCGACGCCGCTGCTGGTCAGCGCGTACGCGCCGAGCCCGACGAGGGCCGCGCCCACGACTGCCGCGAGGACCGTGGGCAACCGGCGCCCCGCGCCCGCGGAGCCTGTCGGCGGGGCCGCGGCCGCCGGCGCGGGCCCGAACGTACCGGCGGGCGCCCCCGGCGCCCGCGCAGGCACGGCCGACGAGCCACCCGCGGGTCCGGCGGCGTCGGTGGGACCGGTGACACCGTCGTGGGCACCAGCACCGTCACGCCCGCCGCCGGGCCGCGCCGCCGGCCCGCCGAACACCCCGAGCGCCGCGCGCGCCCTGGATATCCGTATCGCCTCCATGGTCAGGTCGTGGCGCTTCTCGGAGCGGCTCCAGGCGCGCTCCGCCGGCTCCCACAGCGTGATCAGGTGGACGGGGTCGGTGCCGGTCGCCTCGGCGAGCGCCACGACGGCGCCCTTCGGGGCGAGCAGCTGCCCGTTCAGGTACCGCTCCCACGACGTCTTGCTGTAGCCGGTGCGGTCGGCCAGCGCGGCGACGCCCAGCCCGCCGCGCTCCACCAGTCCGCGGAGCCGGCCGGTGAACTCCGCCAGCTGCGGGTCGAGTTCGTCCGGTAGCGCCGTCCAACGAGGCATTGCGTTCCCCCTCATCCCCTGCGCCGGGCGTGGACTCCCCCGCGCCACGCTCCGGCCCCGGCGTCCGTCGGCTCTCCGGTGAGATGCGCAGAGCCAGGAAGTCAGTTCCCCCCGGCGGCTCCCCCGGCGGTTCACCGCACCGTGAAGTGCAGCGTGTCCTGGAGGAAGGGGACCTTCAGCCACGGGTCCGGCTGCGCCATCATCGCCAGCAGCACGATGGCGAGCCCGAGGATCCCGTACGTGACCATGTCCGTGAAGCGGGAGCGCACGGCGAGCATGCCGACGGACGGCAGCACCCAGCGCATCACGGCACCGCCCAGCAGGGCGACGCCCACCAGGATCGTGCCGACGCGGAACGCGCCGAACGCGGTGACCAGCAGTCCGATCCCGGCCAGCACGAGCACGGCGATCAGCGGCCACTGGCGGGCGGGCGCGGGGGCGTCGCGGGGGGCGGCCCGGCCGCCGCCCTCGGGGCGCGCGGTGTCGCGCGTCCACAGCGGGAAGCGCCGCGTGCCCCGCTTCTTCCCGTCCGCGCCCGGGGAGGCGTCAGCGGACACCGTGCGCGTTCCGTTCCGCCGCCTCGACCACGTTCACGAGGAGCTGGGCGCGGGTCATCGGGCCCACGCCGCCGGGGTTCGGGGAGATCCAGCCGGCGACCTCGGCGACGCCCGGGTGCACGTCGCCGACGATCTTGCCGGTGGCGTCGCGCGAGACGCCGACGTCGAGCACGGCCGCGCCCGGCTTGATGTCCTCCGGCTTGATGAGGTGCGGCACGCCCGCGGCGGCCACGACGATGTCGGCCCGGCGCAGGTGCGCGGCGAGGTCGCGGGTGCCGGTGTGGCACTGGGTGACCGTGGCGTTCTCCGACTTGCGGGTGAGCAGCAGCGGCATCGGGCGGCCGATGGTCACGCCGCGGCCGACCACGACGACCTCGGCGCCCTTGATCTCGACGCCGTGCTTGCGCAGCAACGTGATGATGCCGAACGGGGTGCAGGGCAGCGGCGCCGGCTCGTTCAGGACGAGACGGCCGAGGTTCATCGGGTGCAGTCCGTCCGCGTCCTTGGCCGGGTCCATCAGCTCCAGGATGCGGTTCTCGTCGATGCCCTTGGGCAGCGGGAGCTGGACGATGTACCCGGTGCAGGCCGGGTCCTCGTTCAGCTCGCGGACGACCGTCTCGATCTCTTCCTGCGTGGCCGTGGCGGGCAGCTCGCGCTGGATGGAGGCGATGCCGACCTGCGCGCAGTCGCGGTGCTTTCCTGCCACGTATTTCTGGCTGCCGGGATCCTCGCCGACGAGGACGGTGCCGAGTCCGGGCGTGACCCCCTTCTCCTTGAGGGCCGCCACGCGGGCGGTCAGTTCGGATTTGATCGCGGCTGCGGTGGCCTTGCCATCGAGAATCTGGGCGGTCATGGTGCCCATTGTTTCAGGGCGCCCCGGGTTCGCCCAAGTTGCACTTGCACAATGGCCCGGAAGGCCCTCTGGACAGGACCCTGTCCGGTTGAGGAGCATGATCCGCGCAGTGCCGCGGACAGCGGCAGGGGGGCACACCGCGTATGCGGCCGTATTTCGTAATTTTCCTCCGCAGGTCCGCGCCGTCCCCGACCTCGTCCCCGGAGGAATCTCGCCATGAGCCACGGCGAACCGAACAATCCCTACGGCCAGCAGCCGCCGCAGTCCGGCCCGTACGGCCAGCAGCAGCCCGACCCGTACGGGCAGCAGGCGCCGCAGGGCGTGCCGCAGCAGGGGTACGGCTATCCGCAGCAGCCCGGTCAGCCCTTCCCGTCCTACCCGCAGCAGTCGGGGATGCCGGGCCACGGCACGCCCGGTGTGCCGCCGCTCTCCTCGATGGGCCGCAGGCTCGGCGCGCAGCTGATCGACGGGGTGCTGATCGGCATCCTCTACTTCGTGTTCCTGGCGCCGAAGTTCATGGACTTGATCGACGCGGTCCGGGCCTGTGACGCGGGCTCGTCCACGTACGACACCTGCATGAACGACGCCACGTCGGACTTCCAGTCCGCGACCCTGCCCATCGCCCTGGTCTTCATGGTGGTCGTCCTGCTCTACCAGGTCCTGATGATCGCCTTCGTCGGTGCCACGCTGGGCAAGCTGGCCGTCGGCATCCGTGTCCTGAAGGCGGAGACCGGCGCGAAGCCCGGCATCGGCGGCGCTCTCCTGCGCTGGGTCATCCCGCTGGTCGGCAGCTTCGCCTGCGGTGTCGGCGCGCTCCTCGTCTACCTCTCCCCCTTCTGGGACAAGTCCGGCCGCAAGCAGGGCTGGCACGACAAGGTAGCGAGCACGGTCGTCGTCCACGTGAAGGGCTGACCCCCGCACCGCGACACGATGAGGGCCCGCCGGTCGGTGACCGGCGGGCCCTCGTCACGTACGGGTGACTCAGTGGAAGAAGTGGCGCGTCCCGGTGAAGTACATCGTCACGCCCGCCTTCTTGGCGGCCTCGACGACCTGCTCGTCCCGGATCGACCCGCCCGGCTGCACGATCGCCTTCACACCGGCGTCGATGAGGAGCTGCGGCCCGTCGGGGAACGGGAAGAACGCGTCCGAGGCGGCGAAGGAGCCGCGCGCCCGCTCCTCACCGGCCCGCTCGACGGCGAGCTTGCAGGAGTCGACGCGGTTGACCTGGCCCATGCCGACGCCGACGGAGGCGCCGTCCTTGGCGAGCAGGATCGCGTTCGACTTCACGGCGCGGCACGCCTTCCACGCGAACGCCAGCTCGTCCAGCTCGCCCTGCGACAGCGCGTCGCCGGTCGCGAGGGTCCAGGAGGCCGGGTTGTCGCCGTCGGCCTGGAGGCGGTCGGTGACCTGGAGGAGCGCGCCGCCGTCGATCTGCTTCGTCTCGACGGTGGCGGACGGCCCGTTCGGGGCGCGCAGCACGCGGATGTTCTTCTTCTTGGTGAGGGCTTCGAGGGCGCCGTCCTCGTAGTCGGGCGCGACGATGACCTCGGTGAAGATGTCGGCGACCTGCTCGGCCATCTCCTTGGTGACCGGCCGGTTCACGGCGATCACGCCGCCGTACGCCGAGACCGGGTCGCAGGCGTGCGCCTTGCGGTGGGCCTCCGCGACGTTCGCGGCGACGGCGATGCCGCAGGGGTTGGCGTGCTTGATGATCGCCACGCACGGGTCGTCGTGGTCGTACGCGGCACGGCGCGCGGCGTCCGTGTCCGTGAAGTTGTTGTACGACATCTCCTTGCCGTGCAGCTGCTCCGCCTCGGCGAGGCCGCCGGTGCCGTCGACGTACAGGGCGGCGCCCTGGTGCGGGTTCTCGCCGTAGCGCAGGACGTTCTTGCGCGCGTACGTGGCGCCGAGGAACTCGGGGTGCCCGCTGTCGTCGGCGGCGGCGTAGTCGGCGGCGAACCAGGAGGCGACGGCCACGTCGTAAGCGGCGGTGTGCCGGAAGGCCTCGGCGGCGAGCCGCTTGCGGGTCGTCAGGTCGAACCCGCCGTCCTTGACCGCCGCGAGGACGTCGGCGTACCGGCGCGGGCTGGTGACGACCGCGACCGAGGGGTGGTTCTTGGCGGCGGCGCGGACCATCGAGGGGCCGCCGATGTCGATCTGCTCGACGCACTCGTCGGGGGTGGCGCCGGAGGCGACGGTCTCCTGGAACGGGTACAGGTTCACGACGACCAGCTCGAACGGCTTCACGCCGAGGTCGGCGAGCTGCTTCTGGTGGTCCTCCAGGCGCAGGTCGGCGAGGATGCCGGCGTGCACCTTCGGGTGCAGCGTCTTGACCCGCCCGTCGAGGCACTCGGGGAAGCCGGTGACGTCCTCGACCCTGGTGACCGGGACCCCGGCCCCGGCGATCTTCGCAGCGGTCGAACCGGTGGAGACCAGCTCGACGCCCGCCTCGTGGAGCCCGCGCGCCAGCTCCTCCAGACCGGTCTTGTCGTAGACGCTGACCAGCGCCCGGCGAATGGGCCGCTTGTTGCTCTCGGCGGTCACGGGATAACTACCTTTCGTCCCTCGATGCTGTAGCCGTTACGGGCCAGACGCCCCACGACATCGACGAGCAGCGTGCGCTCGACTTCCTTGATGCGCTCGTGCAGAGCGCTCTCACCGTCGTCCGTGTCCTCTTCCACGATCTCGACCACGCCCTGGGCGATGATCGGACCGGTGTCGACGCCGTCGTCGACGAAGTGGACGGTGCAGCCGGTGACCCTGGCGCCGTACGCGAGGGCGTCGCGCACACCGTGAGCACCGGGAAAACTGGGCAGCAGGGCCGGGTGCGTGTTGACGAACCGCCCCCCGAAGCGCGCGAGGAACTCCTTGCCCACGATCTTCATGAAGCCCGCCGAGACGATCAGGTCCGGTTCGTGCGCGGCGGTCGCCTCGGCCAGCGCCAGGTCCCAGTCCGCGCGCGTGGCGTGGTCCGCGACCCGGCACACGAAGGTGGGGATCCCGGCACGCTCGGCCCGCTCCAGGCCGGCGATGCCCGCACGGTCCGCGCCGACCGCGACGACCTCCGCCCCGTACACGTCCGTCCCCTGGGCCGCGATGGCGTCCAGCAGAGCCTGCAGATTCGTACCTGATCCGGAGACCAGCACGACGAGGCGCTTGGCCTTGGCCACGGCGGGGCCCTTTCTCGTTCACGGGAGAGCTTCTTCGCGCGGCCGGCTTGTCCGTTCCTACGAAAGCTTCGCACCCGCACATACGGGGAACCCTACGAACGGGCCGGCCGTCAGCAACGATACCGGCACACCCGGCGGCCCCCACGGGACGGGGGCGTGGCCGGGAGGTAGCGTCAGCGTCCAGGAACACCGAGCAAGATCCCGCGACACCTGAAGATCCTGCCCGGGCGCGGAACGCGGGACGGGCACGGAACGTTGACGAAGAGAACGCACCGACCCGCACCTGCGACCCGACCGACGACCTAGGGGAAGACGCACACCTGATGCCGGACCGAAGCCTTCGCCTCACGCTGCCCCACGGCGCCGTCCTGCTGCGCGAAGGCCGACCCACGCCGCCGTCGCCGTCCACGGAGGCCGGGGGCGCCACGCCCGCCGGCCGGCCCGGGCAGTCCAGGGAGCCCGACGGGTCCAAGGACCCGGCCGAGGACAAGGGCTCCGCCGAGGGCGAGGGCTCCGGGCAGACGCGGGCGGACAATCCGTTCGCGCCGCCGCCCGAGGACGCCCCCGACCGTCCCTGGCAGCCGCGCCGGCCCGAGGGCCAGGACTCCACCGGGGGCGGTGAGCCCCGTTCTCCCTGGGGCAGCCAGTGGAGCGACCGCCAGCCCGGCCGCGCCCAGGACGGCCGCTTCGGCGACCGCCCCGGCAGCGGCGGGCAGGGCGGCCCCGAGGGAAAGGGGCCTGGGCAGGGCCCCGGCCTGCGCTGGGACCCGACGGACCCGGCCCAGCGCCGCGCGCGCTACTCGATCCTGTCGGGCATGTGGGGCTTCTTCTTCGCCCTGTTCGGCTGGCCGTACGTGGCCCTGCTGCTCGGCGCGCTCGCCCTGTACTGGAGCATCAGCGCCCTGCGCGCGAAGCCCCGCACCCCGGACCCGGACACCCCCGCCCCGGCCACCCCTCCGGGGGCGACCCGCCAGCAGACGACGGCGGCGGTCAGCGGCCTCGTCACGGGTGCGCTGGCGCTGGCGATGGTGGCGTCGATGTTCACGGCGAAGCTGGTCTACAGCGACTACTTCGAGTGCCGGGCCGACGCGTTGACCAACGCGGCGGACCAGTCCTGTGACGACCTGCTCCCGAAGCAGCTGCGACCGCTTCTCGGTTCGCGCTGAGCGCTGAACTTGCCGGTACGCGGCGGGGGCTGACGAGGTCTCAGGGCTCCGGGGTCGGCTGTCGGTCCGGGGAGTCGGCGGGGTCCGGGGCCGGGGGTTCTGGCGGGGCGGGGGTCTGGGCCGGGGCTGAGGTCTCGGCCGAGGCCGGGGGCTTCGCTGGAGCTGGGTCCGGGGTTTCTGGCACGATCGGCTCGGCCTTCTGCGGCTCGGATGTCTGTGGTTCGGCCTGCTGCGACTGGGCTGTCGGAGCCGACTCCGGGTCCTTCAGGTCCGCCGGGTCCTCCGAGTCCTCCGAGTCCTCCGAATCCTGCGGCTCGTCCCGGTCCTGCGGCTCCTGGCCCGGCGGAGCCGGTCGCTGCGGCCCTGTCCTCGCTTCCGTCGGGAGGGCCCAGCGCGTCGCGCGTGCCGTCTCGTCGAAGAAGTCGTAGACGTCGAACTCCTCCTCGTCCTCGACGGGTGCGGGCTTCGGCACGACAGCGGTCCGGCGCCGGGCGGGCTGCATCGCGGGCACGGACGTCGTCCACACGGCCTCCCGGCGCCGTGCCCCGGATCCGCGCACGCGCCAGGCCCACACCACCAGCGCCACCGGCGTCCCCACCACCGCGGTCCACGCCGCCGCGGCGAACCCGGTCAGCCAGCCGACCGGGCCGAACGAGGCGAGCAGCCCGTCGCCCAGCGCGCCGCCCGCGGCGACGGCGAGTACCGCGAACATCGTTCCGCAGAGCGCGGCCGCCACGGTCATCGCGTAGCAGACCCGTCCCACGGTCCAGCCGGCCCGCTCGCCCGCCACCACTACGAACCACGCCACGGTCACCGCGGCCGCCACCGGCACCACACCGGCCGCCCAGGTCAGCGGCGTTCCCTCGCCCGCCGCCGGCACCGCCTCCAGCAGCGGGAAGGCCGGCAGGAGCGGGACGTCCACCCCGCCGAGCGGGCCGACGGGGTGGCCGGTGCCGAGCATGACGCCGGGGCCCAGGGTGTACGCGGCGCCCCAGATCGCGGCGTTCGGGACCAGCGAGAGGCAGAGCAGCAGCACGGCGATCCGGCCCGACCAGGCGGCCGTGAGCTGCTGGAAGGACTCGCGCACCGCACCCCCGTGCCACACGAGGGACGCCGCCACCACGAGCGCGCCCCCGGCGACGAGGACGAGGGCGCCGGCGGCCGCGGCCCGCGCGGCCACCGGCAGGACCTTCTCCACGAGGACCCGCGGCAGCACTTCCAGGGACCGGTGCAGGGCCGGGGGCAGCGGACCGTCCGGCCGGCCGTGCGCGATCCACACCCCGGACCCGGACGCGGCCACCGCGACCAGGACGAGGTGCGCCGTGCAACTGACCCAGGAGGGGGTCAGTTCACCGCCGGACGCGTAACAGGCGGTGGCGATGCCGATCACCAGGTAGCCGCAGGCGACCCCGGCCCACACCCCGGTGGCCGACCCCAGCGGCGCGCCCTCCTCCTCGGGTTCCGCCGCGTCCCGCGCCGCCCGGTGCACCAGCCACACGGGCAGCGCCATGAGCAGCAACGGGGTCAGGCCCACCGGCGCGGGCGCCCCGGAGAGCGTGTCGGACCTGATCATCTCGGTGCCGTGGGCGAGGAGCCACAGCGCGGCGGCGGTGTGCAGGGCGCCGCCGGGGCCGCTGTCGGGGTAGGGCGAGCTGATCCACATCGCGATCACCAGCACCGCGATGGTGCCGAGCCCGAGCCCCGCCGCGACGATGCCGCCGAACACTCCGGCGGCGGGCCCGGGCGATCGTTCCCGCACGCGGGCCAGCAGCACGGGCAACGTCAGTCCACGGCCGGTCATCTGGGTCACGGGCCCATGCTGCCAACGACACGCGCTTTATCCGCGTAACAGGCAAAGTACGGATGTGTCGCTCAAGATACGCTTATGTACTTTTCCGCGCGAAAGGGTGTGTGGGGTTCCTCATGACGCAGAGCGCCGCCGCCCCGCTGCCGACGCCGAAGGAGCGCCGCAGGCTCCGCGAGGCGAAGTCACTGACCCAGGCCCAGCTCGCCGCGCAGCTGGGCGTGACCCGCGAGACGCTCCGCGCGTGGGAATCGGGCCGTACCTCGCCGGGGGGCCTGAAACGGGAGTCGTACACCCGCCTCCTCTTGGCCCCGGCCCCCACGCCGGTGAAGCGGCCGAAGGGACAACTCCAGAAACGCGAGAAGCCCCGCCGCTCCGGAAGGGCCCCGCAGCCGGAGCCACGGCTCCAGGAGACCGAACGGGCCCACGCGTCGACAACGGCACCCGAACAGGCCACCCCAGCTGAACAGACAGCCCTGTCCCACCGGGACGAGTCGGCTGAGCGGGCCGCGTCAGCAAAGCAGCCCGCCGTGGCCAAGCGGGGCACATCAGCCAAGCGGGCCACCGCGACCCGGCGGGGCACATCAGCCAAGCAGGCCACCGCGGCCAAGCGGGACCCGTCTGCCCGGCAGGTCACGTCAGCGGAGCGGGCATCGTCAGCCGAACCGGCATCGTCAGCCGAGTCGGCATCGACAAGCGAGCCGGCGTCGGCAGCCGAGCCCGTACCGGCGCCTGGACAGGTCACCACCGTCGGCCCGGACCCGTCGCCCGAGCAGGTCACCACGGCCAAGCGCCCCGCAACGGCCAAGCAGGCCGTCACCACCCCGCAACCGGTCACCCGGGCCCCGGAAATCGCGTTCGACGCGTTGTACACGCATGCCGCGCCGCTCCTGGTGCGCCACGCCTACCTGCTCTGCGGGCGGCGCGCCCTGGCCCGTGAGTCCGTCGAGCGCGCCTTCCAGCTGGCCTGGCAGCGCTGGCCCGAGGTCGCGGTCGACCCGGACCCGGCGGGCTGGGTGCGCGCGGCGGCGTACGAGTACGCGATGTCGCCCTGGCACCGGATGCGCCCCGCCCTGCGGCACCCGGACGCGCCGCCCGCCGAGGCGGCGGACCGCGAACTGCTGGACGCGTTGCAGAACCTGCCGCCCACCTACCGGCGCTCCCTGCTGCTCTACGACTGGGTGGGGCTCGACCTGCCGGAGACCGCCGCCGAGACGGAGGCCAGTACGCCGGCCGCCGCCCACCGCGTGCTGCACGCCCGCGAGGCCGTCGCCGAGCGGCTGCCGGAGCTGGCCGTCCCCGAGCAATTGCACCGCCGGCTGTCCGCGCTCGCCGCCGCGGAGAAGCTGGACGCCCCCGAGCCGGCGCTGGTCCGGGCCGTCGGCGAACGCCGCACCCGTTTCTGGACCCGGGCCGCGATCGTCGTCACGACCCTGATCGTGGGGGCGACGGCGCTGACGGTGCGGGCCGCCCCGACGCATTACGTGCCGGTGCCCGCACCCGGCGCCCCGATCAGCGGGGTGCCCCCGCTGGGCGGCCCCGAACGGCTCACGGGACCCGACCGCGCCCTGCGCGACGCGCTGCGCTCGGAGCTGAGCGGCGGCCCCGCGCGCCTGGCGCCCACGGCGCAATGATCAGGGGGCCCGCACCGAAACCGGTGCGGGCCCCCTGATGTGCGTGCGCCCGAAGAACGTACGGCGGCGCTGTCCTACGAAAGCAGCTCGCGCGCGAGCTTCGCCGTCTCGGTCGGCGTCTTGCCGACCTTGACGCCGGCGGCCTCGAGGGCCTCCTTCTTCGCCTGGGCGGTGCCGGAGGAGCCGGAGACGATGGCGCCGGCGTGGCCCATGGTCTTGCCCTCGGGCGCGGTGAAGCCCGCGACGTAGCCGACGACCGGCTTGGTGACGTGGGCCTTGATGTAGTCGGCCGCACGCTCCTCGGCGTCGCCGCCGATCTCACCGATCATGACGATCAGGTCGGTCTCTGGGTCCGCCTCGAACGCCTCGAGGGCGTCGATGTGCGTGGTGCCGATGACCGGGTCGCCACCGATGCCGACGGCCGACGAGAAGCCGATGTCACGGAGCTCGTACATCATCTGGTACGTCAGCGTGCCGGACTTCGAGACCAGGCCGATGCGGCCCGGCTTCGTGATGTCGCCCGGGATGATGCCGGCGTTCGACTGGCCGGGGGTGATCAGACCCGGGCAGTTCGGGCCGATGATCCGGGTCTTGTCGCCCTTGGACTTCGCGTACGCGTAGAACGCGGCGGAGTCGTGGACGGCGATGCCCTCGGTGATGACCACGGCGAGCGGGATCTCGGCGTCGATCGCCTCGACCACGGCGGCCTTGGAGAAGGCCGGCGGGACGAAGAGGACGGACACGTTGGCGCCCGTCTTCTCGATCGCCTCGGCGACCGAGCCGAAGACGGGGATCGACGTGCCGTCGAAGTCGACCTCGGTGCCGGCCTTGCGCGGGTTCACGCCGCCGACGATGTTCGTGCCGTCGGCGAGCATGAGCTTGGTGTGCTTCATGCCCGTGGCACCGGTCATGCCCTGGACGATGACCTTGCTGTCCTTGTTGAGGAAGATAGCCATGGCTGTTCTGTCCCTCGTCCCTTACTTCGCGGCCGCGAGCTCGGCGGCCTTGTCGGCCGCGCCGTCCATGGTGTCCACGCGCTGCACCAGCGGGTGGTTGGCGTCGGAGAGGATCTTGCGACCCAGCTCGGCGTTGTTGCCGTCGAGGCGCACGACGAGGGGCTTCTCGACCTTCTCGCCCTTCTCCTCCAGAAGCGCGAGCGCCTGGACGATGCCGTTGGCGACCTCGTCGCAGGCGGTGATGCCGCCGAAGACGTTGACGAACACGGACTTGACGTCCGCGTCGCCGAGGATGATCTCCAGGCCGTTCGCCATCACCTGGGCGGAGGCGCCGCCGCCGATGTCGAGGAAGTTGGCCGGCTTCACGCCGCCGTGCTGCTCACCGGCGTACGCGACGACGTCCAGGGTCGACATGACCAGGCCGGCGCCGTTGCCGATGATGCCGACCTCGCCGTCGAGCTTGACGTAGTTGAGGCCCTTCTCCTTGGCAGCGGCCTCGAGCGGGTCGGCCGCGTCCTTGTCCTGGAGCGCCTCGTGGTCGGGGTGGCGGAAGTCCGCGTTCTCGTCCAGGGACACCTTGCCGTCGAGGGCGATGATGTCGCCGGAGGCGACCTTGGCGAGGGGGTTGACCTCGACCAGGAGGGCGTCCTCCTCGATGAAGGTCTTCCAGAGCGTCACCAGCACGTCGGCGACCTTGCCGGCCACCTCGGCCGGGAACTTCGCGTCCTCGACGATCTTGCGGGCGACCTCGGGGGTCACGCCCTCGTTGGCGTCGATCGGCGTCTTGGCGACGGCCTCCGGGCGGGAGGCCGCCACCTCCTCGATCTCCATGCCGCCCTCGACGGAGGCGATGGAGAGGAAGGTGCGGTTGGTGCGGTCCAGGAGGAAGGAGACGTAGTACTCCTCCACGATCTCCGGAGCCGTCTCGGCCATCATCACCTTGTGGACCGTGTGGCCCTTGATGTCCATGCCGAGGATGTTCGTCGCGTGCGCGACGGCCTCGTCGGGGGTGGCGGCCAGCTTCACGCCACCGGCCTTGCCTCGGCCTCCGACCTTCACCTGGGCCTTGACGACAGACTTGCCGCCAAGACGCTCGGTCGCCTCGCGGGCCGCCTCAGGCGTGTCGATGACTTCACCGGCCAGCACCGGTACACCGTGCTTGGCGAAGAGGTCCCTCGCCTGGTACTCGAACAGGTCCACGCGCGTCCGTCCCTATCAGTGATCTCGCGGTTCGATCTTCCTGCGTGGGCGTGCCGCGATGGGCAACGTGACTCCGCTGTCACAAGGGAGGCGTACGAGGCGTACACAGTGGCCGGTACGCGGCATGTCCGTCTCGCAGGTTATCGCCGCGCGGGGACGGCTTCTAAATCACAGATCACACCTGAGCGGTGATACCGGTCACAGAGCGTCCTCTTTGTCGCTCCGGCGTCCTCGTGTCGTCGCTCCGCCCGGTGCGGTTCGCGGCCTCACCGCGCGGGGGTACGCACGGTGAGGCCACCCGATGAGCCCCAGAATTCCCGAGGGGGCTCGTGGCGGGCGGTCCGTCCCCACGGAGTCGCCCGCTCGCACGCCGGCTTGGGGCCGGGTCGCGCCGACGGTTTTCGGCTGACCCGGCTCACCGGCGTCGGTCAGATACCCGGCACGCAGCTCGGTGCGACGTCACCGGCCACGCCGTGCACACCGGTGACGGCGTGCCCGGCGAGCGGCTGTGCGCCGGCCACTACCGTGCCGGTCAGTTCATGGGCGAACGGGGTGACATCGCCGGCCACCCCGCCCACCAGCGGCGCCGCGCCGTCACCGACGACGGCCCGGGCGAAGGGGGCGACGTTCCCGCCGACGACCCCGTACGCAAACGGAGGTACGTCACCGGTGACGCCCTGCGCCAGGCCGCCGGCAATGGCGCCGACGCCGTGCACGACCGGCCGCACCTGGTCGGCGACCGTCCGCACGAGTGGGTCCACGGCGGCGACGACGCCGCCCGCGACCATGCCCTGCGCCAGTGGGCCGGCCTCGCCCACGACCCCGGAGGCCAGGGGCGCCGCCGCACCGGTCACGCCGGTGGCGAGCGGACCGGCCCGCTGCCCGACCAGGCCCGTCGCGAGCGGCACGACGTCCCCGACCGCACCGCCCGCGACCGGCAGCACGCCGTGCACGGCCGTGGCCGCGACGGGCGGCAGGACGGCAGCGGCGGTCTCGTCGGCCAGGGGCGTGGCGACGGCAGTGACGTCCTCGGCGGAGGAGGAGGACAGGGGGCCGAAGAGGTGGTCGACGTCGTCCTGGGCGGTGGGGATGACGGGGGTGACCAGGGTGACGGGGGCGGCCGGGGTGGTGGCGGCGAATTCCGTCTTCCGGGTGACCTGGTGGCCGGCGGTCCGGTGGTTGTCGTGGCCGCTCGCGGCGTCGGCGGCCGCGTCCGGCACGGAGTGTGAGTGAGCGGGCAGCTCATCCGCACTGGCCACGGCCGAGCCGGGGGCCCAGGCGCCGGAGACGCCCGCGGCTATGACGAGGGAGGGGCGGAGGTTTTCGTTCATGCGTACGTTGTTCCTTCGAATTCCGGCGATCTCGGTGTCGGGCAGACCTGCTTCCGGCCCCGCGCGACAGGTCACGTGCGGGGGGAGGGGTTGTCCTAGCCGGGGAATTCGGGGATGCCGCGCTGCCGGTCGGCCACCGGCGCGGGGACGCCCGGCGCGAGCGCGCCGGGCAGCAGCAGAACGGGCACCCGGCCCGCGAAAGCGGCCGCGTGCAGATCACTGTGGCGCGTCGAGCTGCCGACACCGGCGGACGCGTTGGCACCGAGCACGCCGTCGGGGCGCGGTGGCGTGCCGGGCGCGGCCGGCTGCGGGGCGGCGGCGCGGCGCGCCACCAGGCTCTGGTGCGCACCGTCGTGGTGGACGCCACCGGCCTCCGTGGAGCCGTACACCGCCGGTCCCGCCACCCGGGTGGCGAGCGCGGCCGAGGTGTGAGCCGGGTGTTCGTCGTGCTCCGGCGCCGCGGTGTGCGGGGGCTGCGGTTGCCCAGCGGTCGGCTCGGACGGCCCGGCGGGGGCGGTGGGATCTGCGGGGGTCGACGGGGCCGGCGGCGTGCGCGGTGCGGGGGCGGGGGCGGAGTGGCCGGGCAGGTCGGGCAGTTCAGGCACCCGGGGCACGCCGGGCAGGACCGGCGGCGCGTCCGGCAACGGTCGCGAAGTCGCCGTGGCGACCCCACCGATGACCTGCCCGGCCAGCCCACCGACGTTCTCCGTCAGCCCACCGAGGGTCCCGGTCAGGCCGCCAGCAGTCTCGGTCAGCCCACCGAGGGTCCCGGTCAGGCCGCCAGCAGTCTTGGTCAGGCCGTCGACGGTCCCAGTCAAGCCGCCAGCAGTCTCGGTCAGGCCGTCGACGGTCCCGGTCAGCTCACCGGCGGTCTTGGTCAACCCGTCGACGGTCCCGGTCAGCCCTCCGACCGGCTCGGGCAGCTCTCCCACGGTTTGCGTCAGTTCGCGGGGTGACGCCGTCAGCTGTCCGACGTGGTCTGTCACCTGGCGCACGTTGACAGGGCGCGGGCGCGTGGCCATCTCCCCAGCCAGCCGAGCTTCCCGGGCCTCCCCGCCCTCGCGGGTCCCGCGGGCGGGTTCTGCGGTGAGCCTCCGCACCGCGTCGGAGGCCCGGTCGCGCACCGCGTGCGCACCCCGGGCAACCGGCTGGTCCGTTCCCGCGCGGAGCGCACCGTGGTGCGTCGCCAGAGTGCTGGACACGCCACCCGGAACGTCGTCCGCGTGGGCCTGGCCGCCGCAGAGGAGACCGAGTCCGATCAACCCGCCCAACAGCAGGGCTAGTTGCAGCCCACGCCACTGCACCGCCGGGCGCGGCAGGCGCTCGGCAGGGGCCGGGTGAAGGGGCTCGGAGGTCACGGTGCGCCGATCCTCGCACGGGACGAGGGAGCCAGCGCAAGCCCTGAGTTACCGATGGGTACTCATATCCGGTTTGCCGCCGCTCCCCCACTTTCAGCCGCCGTGTCGGGTATGGGCAGGGGCCGCTTCTCGATGGCGGCGGCCATGACGTCGGGGAAGAGATCGGGGGTGCAGGCGAACGCCGGTGCTCCCAATGCGGCGAGCGCGGCCGCGTGTTCACGGTCGTAGGCGGGCGCCCCTTCGTCGGAGAGCGCGAGGAGCGTCACGAACTGCACGCCGGAAGCCTTCATGGCGGCGACGCGCTTGAGCATCTCGTCGCGTATCCCCCCTTCGTAGAGGTCGGAGATGAGGACGACGACGGTCTCGGCGGGGCGGGTGATCTGCGACTGGCAGTACGCGAGCGCCCGGTTGATGTCGGTGCCGCCGCCGAGCTGTGTGCCGAAGAGGACGTCGACGGGGTCGTCGAGCTGGTCGGTCAGGTCCACGACGGCCGTGTCGAAGACGACCAGCCGCGTCCGGATGGACCGCATGGAGGCGAGCACGGCGCCGAACACGGAGGCGTAGACGACCGACGCGGCCATCGAGCCCGACTGGTCGATGCAGAGGATCACCTCCTTCTGCACGGACTGCGCGGCCCGCCCGTACCCGATGAGCCGCTCGGGCACGACCGTGCGGTACTCGGGCAGGTAGTGCTTGAGGTTGGCCGCGATCGTGCGGTTCCAGTCGATGTCGTGGTGGCGCGGCCGGCTGACGCGGGCGCTGCGGTCGAGGGCGCCGGTCAGCGTGGCGCGGGTGCGCGTGGCGAGCTTCTTCTCCAGGTCGTCGACGACCTTGCGGACCACCGCGCGGGCCGTCTCCTTCGTCGTCTCCGGCATCACCTTGTTCAGCGAGAGCAGGGTGCCGACGAGGTGCACGTCGGCGTCGACGGCCTCCAGCATCTCCGGTTCGAGCAGCAGCGCGGACAGGCCGAGCCGGTCGATCGCGTCGCGCTGCATGACCTGGACGACGGAGGACGGGAAGTACGTGCGGATGTCGCCGAGCCAGCGGGCGACGGACGGGGCCGAGCCGCCGAGCCCCGCGGTGCGGCTGCCGCCGGGGCTCTGCTGTCTGCCCCGGTCCGAGCCGTACAGGGCGGTGAGGGCGCCGTCCACCGCCGCGTCCTGCCCGGACAGCCGGCAGCCGGTGCCGTCGGCCGCGTCGCCGCCCAGCACGAGGCGCCAGCGCCGGAGCCGTTCGTCCTCGGGGCTGCTTGGGATCCCGGTCATGTCATCGCTCCTACGGGGTTGTTGCTCGCCGTCTCATCTGCCATATCCGCCACGAACGCGACCGCGGCCTCGCCGTGGCATGCGGCTCCGCCGCAGCCCCACGGGCCGAGGAGAGAGCGCACGCAGTGCGCCTTTCAGGGGCGCGGGGAACTGCGCGAGAAGCCCCACCGGACCCGCAGCCGAAAACGGGCCCCTTCGACCCGCCCCTCATCCACCGGCCCCTGCCCCCAACAACATCCGCACCACCGGCTCCACCGCCTCCGCCCGATCCGGATCGAACTCCTCGGCGAACCCGGATCCGCCCCCCGCCCCGGCGGTCGCCGCCCCGCGCCGGACCAGCTCCCCCAAAGACCGCCGCACCCCCGCCTCGTACGCCGAGAACGTGCGCCGCAGCAGCGGCAGTACGTCGGTGAACGCGGCGTCCGGCACCCCCGTCAGCCACGCGTCGACCAGGCCGAGCAGCCGCTCGTCGTGGACGAGGAGGAGGCCGCCGGAGCCGCCGCCGACGAAGCCCTCGATCCAGGCGGCCGCCTCACCCGGCGGGGTGCCGGGCGAGAGGACGAGGCCCATCAGCCGGGCCGCGCCGTCGTCGTCGAGCGCGCCCTCGTCCAGGAGGACGCGGGTGCACCGGCCACGGACCACGCCGGCCACGCTGTCCCGGGCGGCGAGCGTGTGGAGCACGGCCCGCCAGCGTCCGCGCAGCGCCGCGTCCTCCAGAAGGCCGACGGCGGAGTGCACGGCATCGACATGGCCGCGCATCTCGCCGGCGGCCTCCGCGCCGAGCCCCACGCAGGCCGGCGGGAGCCCGACGAAGACCCGCTGGGCCAGGCCGGTCGCCACTTCGGTGAGGGCGCCGGTGTCGGTGCCGCGCACGTCGCCGTAGCGCAGGGCGCGGACCAGGGCGGGCAGGGCCTGTGCGAGGTGGCCGACGTCCGTGTCCAGGGCCGCGCGGTCGGCGAGGACCCGCATCACGACGGGCAGCGCCGCCGCCAGTCCGGCCAGCAGGCAGTGCTCGGCGAGCGCCGTGACGTCGGCGAGGGCGGTCGCGGCGACCGCGTCCGACTCGGCCTTGGCGGTCGCCGCCGCCGGCACGGTCGTCCCCCAGATCCCGGCCTCGGCCACCCGCACGGACAGCTCCGGTTCCCAGCGCAGCCGCCAGGTCTCGCGGAAGGTGCCGGTGGAGCCGCGGGCCGACCGGGCCGGCTCGCCCCAGCCGACGCCGAGCAGCCGCAGGCGGTGCAGCAGCCGGCTGCGCGCGCCGTCGGTGTCGCCCCGCAGATCGAGGTCCACCTCCTTCTCCTCGGCCGCCGGTCTGAGCCGCAGGGTGCGCTGGAGCCGGGTGAGGTCGCGCTGGAGCGGGACCGCGGGGGCCGCCTCGGGCACCTCCCCGAGAACGTCGCCGACCACGAGCCGGTCGTGGATGAGCCGGAGCGGTACGTCCGAGCCCTCGCAGAGCACGGCCCGGACCGCGTCGGTGGTCTCCGTCAGACCGGCGAGCGGCCGCCCCCGCAGCACGGCCAGGCTCTCCGCGAGCCGCACCGCCTCGATGACGTGGGCGGACGACACGATCCGGTCCTCGGCGCGCAGCAGCCCCGCGACCTTGGTCAGCCACCGCTCGACGGGCCGGTCCGGGACGCCGAACAGGTGCCCGTACCAGCCGGGCGACTCGATCCCCGCCCCGTAGCCGCTGGCGCGGGCGAGCCGGCGGTGGGTCCACGGCACCCAGGTCAGGTCGACCTTCGCCTTGGGCAGTCCCTTCAGCAGGGCGCGGTCGGCCGCGACGGTGGCCCGCTGCCGCAGCGCGGGCACGTGCCAGGCCCCGCACACCACGGCGACGGCATCCCCGAACTCCCGTACCGCGGCGCGCACGCGCAACCGCATGTGGGCCTCGCGCACCAGGTCACGCCGGTGGCCGCCGTCCCCGTACGACTCCCGCAGGGCGGCCATGGCCTCGCCGAGCGCGGCGAACGCGTCGTCCGCGCGGTGCTCGACGACGTCCTCCCACCAGCGCTCCGCGTCGTCGTACCCGGCGGTCTCGGCGAGCACGCGCAACGGGTCGACGCGCACCGCCTCCGCGCTCTGCGGCACCGCTTCGCCGTCCGGCATCGCCAGGCTGTGCGCGGCGGGCAGGTCGATGAAGCGGACCGGCACCCCGTGCTCCAGGGCCCAGCGCAGGGCCACCCACTCGGGCGAGAACTCGGCGAACGGCCAGAACGCCGACTTCCCCGGTTCGTCCACGACGTGCGCGAGCAGCGCGACCGGCGGGCGCATCGCCTCGTCGGCGGCGAGCGACACCAACGCGTCGGCCTCGGGCGGGCCCTCGATCAGCACGGCCCGCGGCCGCGCGCCCTCCAGGGCGCGGCGCACGGCCCGCGCGGACCCGGGCCCGTGGTGCCGGACGCCGAGCAGCAGCGGCCCGGTCACGCGCTCACCTCGCGGCAGGCCCGGTAGAAGTCCTTCCAGCCGTCCCGCTCGCGGACCACGGCCTCCAGGTACTCCTGCCAGACGACCCGGTCGGCCGCCGGGTCGCGCACGACGGCGCCGAGGATGCCGGCGGCGGTGTCCGTGGGCCGCAGCACGCCGTCCCCGAAGTGCGCGCTCAGCGCGAGGCCGTTGGTCACCACCGAGATGGCCTCGGCCGTCGAGAGGGTCCCGCTGGGCGACTTCACCTTCGTCCGCCCGTCGGCGGTCACCCCGTCGCGCAGCTCGCGGAAGACGGTGACGACGCGCCGGATCTCGTCGATGCCGTCGGGCGTGCTCGGCAGCTCCAGGCCGCGGCCGATCTGTTCGACGCGGCGCGCGACGATGTCGACCTCCGCCTCGACGCTCGCGGGCAGCGGCAGCACGACGGTGTTGAAGCGGCGGCGCAGCGCACTCGACAGTTCGTTCACCCCGCGGTCCCGGTCGTTGGCCGTGGCGATGAGGTTGAACCCGCGTACCGCCTGCACCTCCTGGCCCAACTCCGGTATGGGCAGGTTCTTCTCGGAGAGGATCGTGATGAGGCTGTCCTGCACGTCGGCGGGGACCCGGGTCAGCTCCTCGATCCGGGCCGTCATGCCCTCCTGCATCGCGCGCATCACCGGGCTGGGGACGAGGGCGTCCCGGCTCGGTCCGTGGGCGAGCAGCTGCGCGTAGTTCCACCCGTACCGGATGGCCTCCTCCGGCGTGCCGGCCGTGCCCTGCACCAGCAGCGTGGAATCGCCGCTGACAGCGGCGGCGAGATGCTCCGACACCCATGTCTTGGCGGTCCCGGGCACGCCGAGCAGCAGCAGCGCGCGATCGGTCGCGAGCGTCGTCACGGCGACCTCGACGATGCGGCGCGGCCCCACGTACTTCGGTGTGATCACCGTCCCGTCGGGCAGGGTGCCGCCGAGGAGATAGGTGGCGACGGCCCACGGCGAGAGGCGCCAGCGGGCCGGCCGCGGCCGGTCGTCCTGGGCCGCCAGCGCCGCGAGTTCGTCCGCGAACGCGTGCTCGGCGTGCGCCCGCAGCACCTCTCCGGCACCTTGCTCCGTCACGGAAACGCTCATGACTGTCCCCCACTTCGAATCGCCCGGCCCAAACCACCACGCCAAGGCCGTGCCGGCCTCGTCACGCTGATGGATCCACCGTGCACCACACCACTGACAATCGACGCCGCCGCACCGGTCACCGCAGGTCAGCCGGGGGCCGCCCCGGATTGTCAGTGCCGGGACCTACCGTCGGTGACATGACTCAGCAGGGGGTGCGCTGGACGACGGACCAGGTGCTGGCACTGGCGCCTGACGCCGCGTCACGCAAGGCGGGAAGCAGGCTCGGGGCAGCGGGACCCTGGTCACAGACCGGGGGTTCGGACGAGGGGGCGGTGTGGGGGCTGTGCAAGGGCAGCGGCGGCAAGCCGTACCAGACGATCGTGGACACCGGCGGCGGGACGGGACCGGCCTACAAGTGCAGTTGTCCGAGCCGCAAGTTCCCGTGCAAGCACGCGCTGGGACTGCTCCTGCTCTGGGCCGCGGGGGACGCCGGCGTGCCACCTGGCCAGGCACCGGAGTGGGCGCAGCCCTGGCTGGACGGGCGCAGGGCACGAGCCGAGCAGAAGCAGGAGCCGGCGGCGGCCCGGGGCGGCGGCGCCCCGGCCGACCCGGAGGCGGCGCGCCGCAGAGCGGACCGTCGCGCCCAGCGCGTCAGTACGGGCACCACGGAGCTGGAGCAGCGCCTCACGGACCTGCTCCGCGGCGGGCTCGCCCAGGCGGAGCAGGCGGGATACGGGCTGTGGGAGGAGACGGCGGCCCGCATGGTCGACGCGCAGGCGCCCGGACTGGCCGCGCGGGTACGTGAGTTGGGAGCGATCCCGGCGTCGGGGCCCGGCTGGCCGGCCCGGCTGCTGGAGGAGTGCGCCCTCATCCACCTCCTCGACAAGGGGTGGCAGCACCGGGCCGCACTCCCCGCGGACCTGGCCACCACGGTCCGCTCCCGGATCGGCCTGCCCACGCCACCGACGTCACCGCCGCTGAGGGACCGCTGGCTGGTCCTGTCCCAGTACGACAGGGCGGACGGGCACCTCACCACGCGCCGCATCTGGCTGCACGGCACGGAGACGGACCGTACGGCGCTGCTCCTGTCGTTCGGAGCGGCCGGCCGCGCCCCGTCCCTGGCCCTGCCCGCGGGCCTGGCCCTGGACGCGACGATCACGCCCCACCCCGGCGCCCGGACACTCCGGGCGGACCTGACCGAACAGTGCGCGCCTCCCGCCCCGACCACCCACCGCCCGCGGGGCGTCGACATCGCCACGGCCCTGGCGGCCTACGGCGAGGCCCTGAGGCAGGACCCCTGGCTGGAGTCCTGGCCCGTCACGCTCACGGACGTCATACCGACCCGCCACCCGGACGCCGACTCCTGGCAACTGGCGGACGCGGACGGCAAATCGGCCCTCCCTCTCATCCCGCACTCGTCCCCCGCCCTATGGCGCCTGATAGCGCTCTCGGGAGGCACCCCCCTCACAGCCTTCGGCGAATGCGGCCACCAGGGCTTCCGCCCGCTGGCGGCGTGGACGTCCACGTCCGCCGCGCCCGTCCCCCTCACCTGAGCGCCCCGCACCGGGGAAACGAGAACGGCCGGCCGCGCCCGACCCACCCCGCACCGCACGTGACACCAGGAGGCCAGACATGCCAGGCAGCAGCACCCACACCTGCGACTCCACCGCCCTCCCCGGCTCCGCCGCCGCCCTGCCCTGGGACGCCCTGGTCACCACCGCGTTGCTGGGCACGGACCGCCGCCCCTCCACCACCCCGGAGGCCCTGCTGGACGACGCGGCGCTGAGGACCGTCCGGCGCCGGGCAGCCCTGCTCCCGGCCGCCGCGGCTCCCCTGCCGACCCCCGCCGCACCGGACCCCCGCCCGCCGCTCCCCGCCCCCGCCCGCGCCCGTCTGGCCACGCTCCTCACCGACCGCCCCGGCACCGGCACCACCCGCCGGGGCGCCGCCCCCGACCTCCTGGAGCTGCTCCCGCAGTGGCTGACGACGGCCAACGCATATGGCTACGCTCCCCCGCCGGAACTTCTCCCGCCCCTGCTGGACGCGGCCCGCGGCCGCACGGACCTGCGTCCCGGCGCCCTCATGTTCGCGGGCCCGCGCGCGTTGTGGCTGGCCGCGCTCAACCCGGACTGGAAGTTCGCCCTGCGGGCCACGCCGGGCGCGGGCACGACGCTGCCGGCGCCCGGCGAGACGCAGGAGGTGCAACGCCTGTGGGCGGAGGGCCTGTTCGCGGAGCGGGTGGCGCTGCTGGCCGCGGTCCGGGCCCATGACCCGCAGGCGGCCCGCACGCTCTTGCAGAGCACCTGGAGCACGGAGCGGGCCGAGGACCGTCTCATGTTCCTGGACTCGCTGCGGGAGGGGCTGAGCGACGCGGACGAGCCGTTCCTGGAGAAGGCGCTGGCGGACCGCAGCCGGAACGTCCGTTCGACGGCGGCCGAGCTGCTCTCCGCGCTCCCGCACTCGGCGCTGGCGGCCCGCATGGCGGACCGGGCGCTGTCGTGTGTGGCCCTCGACCGGGAGACGGGGACGGTGGTGGTAGAGGCCCCGCACGAGTGCGACGCGGCGATGGAGCGCGACGGCATCGTGGCCAAGCCGCCGACCGGCAGGGGGGAACGGTCCTGGTGGCTGGGCCAGTTGGTGGAGGCCGCGCCGCTGGACCGCTGGCCGGCGAGGTTCGGCGGCCGCGCCCCGGAGGAGATCGTGGCGCTGCCGGTCGCGGACGACTGGCGGGGCGAGCTGCACGCGGGATGGTGCCGGGCCGCCGTGCGCCAGCGGGACGTCGGCTGGTCGCGGGCGCTGCTCGGGACGCCGACCGCGCCGGACGCGGCGGGCCCGGGCGCGGTCTCGCTGGCGGAGCGCTCGAAGCTGCTCTCCGCGCTGCCGGCGGCGGACCGGGCCGAGTGGGTGGCCGGGTTCATCGCGGCGCACGGTCTGTCGGAGGCGTTCCAGCTGCTCGGGGTCTGCGCCACACCGTGGGCGGCGCCGCTGGGCCGGGCCGTGGTCGACGCGCTGAACATCGCGCGGGACGCGGGGAGTTATCCGTGGAGCTTCAGCGGCGTGATGGGTCTGGCGGAGCGGTGCCTGGACCCGGTGGAGGCGGTGCGCCTGGAGGGGTTCACGGCCGCCGTGGAGGAGACGGAGAACGCGGCTCCCGGAGCGGGGGGTTACTGGTCGGAGGCGTTCCAGCGCCTGGTGGGTACGTTGCGGCTGCGCCAGGCCATGCGCGAGGAACTCGCCGCCGGACACACGCCGTGACCGCCCACGGGCCACCGGCCGACCGACCCGGGAGGCGCCGGCCGACCCTCACGGGCCACGCCACGTGCCGACCGGCACGGGCCACAAGCCGGCCAGCACGGGACACGTCACAAGCCGTCCGGCACGGAGAGCGACGGCCGCCGGGATGCACAACCCCCGCGACGCCCCGCCGTAACAATCCGCCCTTATGCGCCCTGCCACAACGCCCCGCCCCAGGCCGCCGCCCCGCGACCGCCCACAGGGCGCACCACGACCGCCGACCGCGATCAAGCTCCCGCGGGCTGCCGCACATTGGCTCGGACCCAGTCCACGATCGAGGTGGTCGTCGCACCCGGGGTGAAGATCTCCGCGACGCCCTGCTCCTTGAGGGGCGGGATGTCGGCCTCCGGGATGATGCCGCCGCCGAAGACCTGGATGTCGGCGGCGTCGCGCTCACGGAGGAGTTCGATGACACGCGCGAACAGCGTGTTGTGCGCGCCGGAGAGGATGGAGAGCCCGATGGCGTCGGCGTCCTCCTGGATCGCGGTGTCCACGATCTGCTCGGGCGTCTGGTGCAGGCCCGTGTAGATGACCTCCATGCCCGCGTCGCGCAGCGCCCGCGCGATCACCTTGGCCCCGCGGTCGTGGCCGTCAAGGCCGGGTTTCGCGACGACCACGCGGATCGGACCGGCTGCCACACCCATCACTGCCTCCATGAAGTGACTGACCCTGGGGCCTTGGTACCCCGGGCCCCCGGTTCCGGACACCCGTCCCGGATATCCGAAGTGAACGAACGTTATCGCCAGCATCCCGCAACCGGCCGTTTCACGGTGCACGGGGAGGGGGAAATCACATGGTGGGACACGTTCGCTACGCGCCGCAACCGCTACGGCCGCCTGAGCAGCCGCATCCGGGGCAGCGCGCGGGAAGCCGTTTCACGGAAGGCCGTTCCGAGGGCACCGGAGCGCCCACGCGGCGCGGTCCGCTCGGCCGGCCCGACACGTCCGGGGCCGCGAGCACCGCAGCCGGGCTCCGCATGAGCGCACCCGGGGGACAGCGGTGCCCGCCGCGTGCCGACGGGAGGTCGACCGATGCAGGTCACGAGGACTCCGCCCCTGCGCGCACTCCGACAGCTGCTGCCGCTGCGGCTGACCGGACTGTCGGCCGCGTTGCTGAAGTCGACCGCACTCGAACTGGCCATTCTGACAGGGCATCTGCTCCTCTACCCCACGGGAGTCCTCCCGGAGCGCAGGAACCCGGACGCGCCGGACGACCTACGCACCTCGCCCGGAACCCCTCCCGACGCCCCGGCCGGGACCCCGCCCAGAACCACGACCGGCCCGGCGGAGCCCCCACGGCTCCCCCTCCCCCAGAAACCCCCGGTCCTCCTCCTGCACGGCTTCATCGACAACCGCTCGGTCTTCGTCCTGCTCCGCCGCTCCCTGGCACAGCACGGCAGGCAGCGGATCGAGTCGCTCAACTACTCGCCGCTGACCTGCGACATACGGACCGCGGCGGCTCTGCTGGGCCGCCACGTCGAGGAGTTGTGCGACCGGACGGGCCAGGAACGGATCGACATCGTGGGGCACAGCCTGGGCGGGCTGATCGCGCGCTACTACGTGCAGTGCCTGACCGGGGACCGACGGGTGCGCACGCTCGTCACACTCGGCACGCCGCACGCCGGGACCCGCGTCGCACCGCTCGCGGACGCGCATCCGATCGTGCGGCAGATGCGCCCGGGCTCCTCGGTCCTCGAAGAACTGAAGAGGCCCGCACCGGGGTGCCGTACGCACTTCGTGAGTTTCTGGAGCGACCTCGACCAGCTGATGGTGCCGCTGGAGACGGCCCGCGTCGACCACCCGGACCTGCTCGCGCAGAACGTGCGGGTGACGGGCGTCGGGCACCTGGCGCTGCCCGTGCACCCGGCGGTGGCGACGGGCGTCCGGCAGGCGCTCGACGCCGACACGGCGGCGGAAGAGACGCGCGCGGCGGGCCCGGTCGGCGGCCTGACGGTGGCGTGAGGATCGCGTGCCGATGTGGTGACGGCGGCCTGGACGAGGGGCTCGTGGTGCCGGGCAAATCCGGCGAATCGTCGAACGACCCTCGAACTCAGCGCCAAAGAAGCGCCCGTAGTTCACCGAAAGGCGGCTGATTGCCCGATTACGCGGGGCCGGAAACCTGCCGAAGATTGTCGCGCCCTCGTACCGCCGGGTACAGTCGCCGCACTGCTCTGGCAGCCCCTGTTGTCGAGGCGAAAGAGAAGTTGGTGAACGACCGTCATCCGTCGGGGACCGCGCAGCACGCGGCCTACGACGGTCATTCCACGACCAGCTTCGCCACCGACCCACTCTTCGGTGACCTGCCGGGCGATGTCCCGTACGACCCGAGTGCCCACGATTCCGGTTCTTACCACTCGGGTTCCTACGATTCCGGTTCCTACGGTTCGGGCTCCTACGACACGGGCCAGTGGCCCACGCAGGCCACCGGGGACGCGCAGCCGTACGCGACCTCCCCGTATCCCGCTTCCGCGTACCCCACCACCGCGTGCGGGACGGGCAGTTACGACACGGGCACGTACGACACGAGCACGATGTGGGCGACGGGCGCCGCCGGCCACGACCAGCAGCACACCGGTCAGTGGCCCGCGCAGACGTACGACACACAGTCCTCCGAGGCCCCGGCCTTCGCGGCGCAGACGTTCGACACACAGTCCTTCGACACGCGGACGTTCACGCCCCACGCCTTCGAGCCGCACGCCTTCGAGCCGGAGTCCTTCGAGACCCGGTCCTTCGACGCACCGGTCTTCGGGACGACGGCCTACGACACCGGCGCGTACGACGCCACGGCGTGGAACTCGGCCGGCCCTTCCGCCGAGGAGGACCACGGCACCGCGGACCACACCGCGGCCCACGCCTTCGTGCCGGATCAGTACAGCCCCGCCGAACACCCCGAGGCGCACGACGCGTCCGACGTCCCACAGGCACCGGACCGCGCGACGGAACCCGACGCCGGGCACGACACCGGCGAGGACCCGGAGCCCGGCCCGGGGCCGGAGCCCGTCACCCGCGCCGCGTCCCGCCGCGCCGCGCAGACCCGCACCGCCGCGAACCGCTCCCGCCGCCGCACCCCCGCCAGACGCTCCGCCCTGCTGACCATCGCCGTGCCCTCGGTGTGCGCGGTCGGGGTCGCCGGGGCCGCCGCCGCCTCCGTGGGCACGTTCAGCGGGGACGAGGGCACGAAGACGCAGCCGGTGGCGGCGCCGGACGCGAGCGCGGTGCAGCCGTCCGTCGCCAACAACAAGCTGGACACGCAGCTCAAGGAGATGTCCGCGGACGCGGGCGACTTCGCCGACCGGGCGAGCCGCACGCAGGAGCGGATCGACCTGAAGGCGAAGCAGGAGGCCGACCGCAAGAAGGCCGCCGCGGCGGCCGCGCACAAGGAAGCGATGCGGCCCAAGTTCGTGCTTCCGGTGAAGCAGCACGGCCTGAGCGCCTACTACGGGCAGGCCGGCATCAACTGGATGTCCGTGCACAGCGGCATCGACTTCCCGGTCTCGTACGGGACCGAGGTGATGGCCGCCACGGACGGCACCGTGCGGACGCAGTGGAACAGCGCGTACGGGAACATGGCGATCGTGACCGCCAAGGACGGTACGGAGACCTGGTACTGCCACCTCTCCTCGCACACCGTGATGAGCGGGCCGGTGAAGGCCGGTGACGTGATCGCGCACTCGGGGAACTCGGGGAACTCGACCGGACCGCACCTGCACTTCGAGGTACGGCCCGGCGGCGGCGCGGCGATCGACCCGCTGCCGTGGCTGCGCGCCCACGACCTCGACCCGACGTGACGTGACACCGGGCCCCTCCCCCGGGGCCCGGCCCTACCTGGCTACAGCTTCTCCACCGGCGCGTACCGCAGCAGCAGCCGCTTCGGCTTGGGGTCTCCGAAGTCGACCGTCGCCTCCGCGTTCCCGCCCGTGCCGCTCACGCCCACCACCGTGCCGAGGCCGAACTGGTCGTGCGTGACACGGTCGCCGACGGCCAGGGAGACCACCGGCTTCTCGCCGGCGCGGCGCGTCGCGAAGGCCGGTGTCGTACGGGAGCGGGACGACGACAGCGAGGCGGCGATACCGCCCCCGATGCCCTTGGCCGAGGGGGCCGGCGCGGAGCCGCCCGTGCGCTTCCACTCCAGGTGCGCGTCCGGGATCTCCTCCAGGAAGCGCGAGGGCGGGTTGTACGAGGGCTGGCCCCAGGCGCTGCGCATGGTGGAGCGCGTCAGGTACAGCCGCTCCCGCGCGCGCGTGATGCCGACGTAGGCGAGGCGGCGCTCCTCCTCCAGCTCCTTGGTCTGCCCCAGGGAGCGCATGTGCGGGAAGACGCCGTCCTCCATGCCGGTCAGGAAGACCACCGGGAATTCGAGGCCCTTGGCGGTGTGCAGGGTCATCAGGGTGATGACGCCGCTGCCGTCGTCCTCCTCGTCGGGGATCTGGTCGGAGTCGGCGACGAGCGCGACCCGCTCCAGGAAGGCGGAGAGGCCGACGCCTCCGGTCTCGCCCTCGGTCTCCGTCTCCGCCTGCGCGGACTCCTGCTCGAACTCCAGGGCGACGGCGGCGAGTTCCTGGAGGTTCTCGATGCGGGTCTCGTCCTGCGGGTCGGTGGAGGACTGCAGCTCGGCGAGGTATCCGGTGCGCTCCAGGACGGCTTCCAGAACGGTGGCCGGTCCGGCGCCCGACTCCACGACGGTGCGCAGGTCCTCCATGAGGGTGTTGAACCGCTTCACCGCGTTCGTGGAGCGGGACGCCATGCCGTACGCCTCGTCGACGCGGCGCAGTGCCTGCGGGAAGGAGATCTTCTCGCGCTGGGAGAGGGCGTCGACCATGGCTTCGGCGCGGTCCCCGATGCCGCGCTTGGGCACGTTCAGGATGCGGCGCAGGGGGACGGAGTCCTCGGGGTTCGCCAGCACCCGCAGGTAGGCGAGGACGTCCCTGACCTCCTTGCGCTCGTAGAAGCGCACCCCGCCGACGACCTTGTAGGGCAGGCCGACGCGGATGAAGATCTCTTCGAAGACACGGGACTGCGCGTTCGTGCGGTAGAAGACGGCGACGTCGCCGGCCTTCGCCTCGCCCGCGTCCGTGAGCCGGTCGATCTCCTCGGCGACGAACTGCGCCTCGTCGTGCTCGGTGTCCGCGACGTACCCGGTGATCTGGGAGCCCGCGCCCGCGTTCGTCCACAGGTTCTTCGGGCGGCGCGACTCGTTGCGCTCGATGACCGCGTTGGCCGCGCTGAGGATCGTCTGCGTGGAGCGGTAGTTCTGCTCCAGGAGGATCGTCGTCGCGTCCGCGTAGTCCTCCTCGAACTGGAGGATGTTGCGGATCGTGGCGCCGCGGAACGCGTAGATCGACTGGTCCGCGTCACCGACGACGCACAGCTCGGCCGGGTCCGCGTCCTCCCCGTCCGTGGGCCCGACCAGCTCGCGCACGAGCGCGTACTGCGCGTGGTTGGTGTCCTGGTACTCGTCGACCAGGACGTGGCGGAAGCGGCGGCGGTAGTGCTCCGCGACGTCGGGGAAGGCGCGCAGCAGGTTGACCGTGGTCATGATCAGGTCGTCGAAGTCGAGGGCGTTGGCCTCCCTCAACCGCGACTGGTACATCGCGTACGCCTGGGCGACGGACTTCTCGAAGCCGTCGGCCGCCGTCTTCGCGAAGTCCTCCTCGTCGATCAGCTCGTTCTTCAGGTTCGAGATCTTGGCGCTGAAGGACTTCGGCGGGAACTTCTTCGGGTCCAGGTCCAGGTCGCGGCAGACCAGGGCCATGAGCCGCTTGCTGTCGGCCGCGTCGTAGATCGAGAACGACGAGGTGAACCCGAGCTTCTTGGACTCGCGGCGCAGGATGCGCACGCACGCGCTGTGGAAGGTGGAGACCCACATCGCGTTCGCCCGCGGGCCCACCAGGGCCTCGACGCGCTCCTTCATCTCGCCCGCGGCCTTGTTCGTGAAGGTGATCGCGAGGATCTGGCCGGGGTGGACGCCGCGCTCGGCCAGCAGGTAGGCGATGCGGTGGGTGAGGACGCGGGTCTTGCCGGAGCCGGCGCCCGCGACGATGAGCAGCGGGGAGCCGCCGTGCACGACGGCCGCCCGCTGGTTCTCGTTCAGCCCGTCGAGCAGGGCCGCCGGGTCCAGGGCGGGGCGGGGCGCGCCGCCGCGGTAGTAGGCGTCCCGGGCCGGAGGCACGTCGAACTTCCCGCCGAACAGGTCGTCCGGGATCGGCTCGGGCTCCGGTCCGTCGTGCTCGCTGTCGGGCGGCGGCGGGGGGCCCTCGGTCCGGTTCTGGAGGCCCGCCAGGAAGCTGTCGTCAAAGAGGCTGCTCATCGCCTCACGAGTCTAGGCGGCCGCACCGACACCCCGCCCCCACCTTCCCCACACTGCCCATATCGGCAGGTCAGCGGCGTCTCCCGGCCGAGGGACCGAAGGGCGCACCCACAGTGACCGAGCGGACGCGATGGGTGCGACAACTGCCCGGTGTCGCCAAGGTCACGAAAATGTATCGGGCATATCGACCAGCAACCTTCACAGCGGCGACACGAGTTGGCTACGGTGCTGCGCGGGCGGCCCGTCCCCCCGCCGCGAACACCGCGGCGAACGAGCAGCCCCCGCCGAGTCCCGTACGCCGTGAGGCAGGGAACCGGGGACCCACCGAGAACTTGGGGTGAGTCGGCGCAGCCGCCCGTCAGCACGAGGGGCGGCGGCCGTAGGGCAGCCTTCCGTACGCCCGAACCCGTCAGCTAACCCGGTAGGCGGACCACGGAAGGAGTCGCCTCCTTGGCGTCGCACCGCAAGCCGCGTGCCCGGTCCCGGATGACCGGCGGCCTTCGCACCACCCCCGCGGTCGGGATCACGACCGTCGCCCTCACCTCGGTGGCCCTCCTCTCGCAGAGCGCCCAGGCGGCCCCCGCCCGGCCGGACCGGCCGAACCTGGCAGAGGTGCAGAAGAAGGTCGACAGCCTGTACCGGCAGGCTGAGGTCGCCACGCAGAAGTACAACTCCGCCAAGGAGCAGACCGACGGCAAGAAGAAGCAGGTCGACCGCCTCCTCGACGACATCGCGCAGCGCACCGAGAAGCTGAACTCGGCCCGCCAGGAGCTGGGCCGGTTCGCCGCCCAGCAGTACCGTTCGGGCGGGATCGGCGACACGGCGACGATGTTCCTCGCGGACGACCCCGAGGACTACTTCGCGCAGAACCGGCTGATGAGCCGCATGACCGCCGACCAGAAGCACGCGGTCGACGACTACCAGAAGCAGCAGCTCAGCACCGCGAAGAAGCGCACCGAGGCGCAGGAGAGCCTCCAGCAGCTCACGTCCTCGCAGACCGACCTGAAGACCTCCAAGCAGAGCGTGCAGACGAAGCTGGCCGACGCCCGCCGGCTGCTGTCGAAGCTGACCGCCGAGGAGAAGCGGCGGCTCGCGGCGATCGAGAAGAAGAAGGAAGCGGCGGCCCGCAAGAAGGCCGCCGATCTCGCCGCCCGGCAGAAGGCGGAGGAGGAGAAGCAGCAGGCGGCCGAGGAGAGCGCCGGGCAGCAGGCCGGCTCCGGCTCGTCCGGCGGCGGTACCACGGAGGCGCCGGCCGGCGGCTCCTCCGGATACGCGGCCAAGGCCGCCAGGGCGCTCGCCTACGCCAAGTCCCAGGAGGGCAAGCCGTACGTGTGGGGCGCCACGGGTCCGGACTCCTACGACTGCTCGGGCCTGACCCAGGCGGCCTGGAAGGCGGCCGGCATCACCTTGCCGCGCACCACGTGGGACCAGGTGGAGGCCGGCACGACGATCCCGCTCTCGTCGATCCAACCGGGCGACCTGGTGTTCTTCTACGACGACATCAGCCACGTCGGCCTGTACCTCGGCGACGGCATGATGATCCACGCGCCGAAGCCGGGCGCGTCCGTCCGCGAGGAGTCCATCTACTACGACGGCACCGGCTCGATCCACAGCGTGGTGCGTCCCGCCTGACGCCCGGGCCCCGGGGTCCCCCGGGGCCCCTCAGGTCCCTCAGGTCCAGAGCACCGCGATGAAGATGTTGGCCATCGTCAGCCCGCCGACCGCCGCGAACAGGCCCTTCTCCGCCGTCTCCTCGTCGCGCTTCACGTACACGATGCCGAGGACGACGATCAGGACCGCCAGCTTCACGCCGATCTTGATGTTGTTCACGGGGGAGTCGTCGGCCTGGTCGAGACCGACCAGGGCGACGCCGGTGACGAGCATGGTCAGGGCGCCGTGCAGCATCGCCTTGGTGAACCGGGCGGTGCCGCGCCCCATCGCCGCCATCTGCGTGAGGAAACCGCCGAGCAGCGCCGCGATGCCGATGATGTGCAGGCCGACGAAGAGATGGATGAGTACGTCCATGGCTCCGGAGCCTAACCGGGCGCTGTTTCCCCACGATCGCCGGGCGTCCCCGGACAGCACTCTGTCACCCTCCGCCACCACCCGTAACAAAAGAACCAGTTCCGTACAATCCGCCGCCAGGCCGTGACGCCGAGGTTTAGCGTCCTTCCTCAGGTGACCGGCTCCTCACACCGCCGCCCGGGCCAGGGGCGGCAGCCGGACATCACCGCCGAGAGGTCCGGCGGCGGCCCGCTCCCCCTGTGCGGGCCGCCGCCGGACGTGCGACCGGCGGTCGGATACGCACCGGAAGGACGTGGCTCTTCGTGCCGGCAGCGCATCGCAAGCCGAAACGACGTCTCCTCAGTGGCCGCGCGGCGGCCGTCCTCGCTCTCGCCTCCGCGACCGCCGCCACCGCTGTCGAGAGCGGCACGGCGCACGCGGAGCCGGACCTCACCCCCGCTCAGGTGAAGGCGGAGGTCGACCGGCTCTACCGGGAGGCGGAGGTCGCCACCGAGAAGTACAACGGCGCGAAGGAGAAGGCCGGCAAGGCCCGCGAGGAGGTGGACTCGTTACAGGACGAGGCGGGCCGCAGGACGGAGACCCTGAACGCGAGCCGGCAGCGGCTCGGTTCGGTCGCGGCGGCGCAGTACCGCACCGGCGGCGTCGACCCGTCCGTGCGGCTGCTCCTCTCCTCGGCCCCGGACCGCTTCCTCGACGAGGCCTCCCTCGCGGACCGGGTCGGCACCCGGCAGGCCGGCACCATCGCCCGGGTCCGCAAGGAGCTGCGCGAGATCGACCAGCTGCGCACGCGGGCGGACGGCTCCCTCACCGAACTGCGTTCCAGACAGCGGGAGTTGGAGAAGCAGAAGAAGGCGGTGACGACGAAGCTGGCGGACGCCCGGCGGCTGCTCGACCGGCTCTCCCCCGCGGACCGCGCACGCACCACCGCCGACCCCGCGGGCCGCGCCTCGCGCTCCCTGCCCCGGGACGGCCTCGGCCACGCCCCGAACTCCCGGGCCGAGGCCGCCGTCTCCTACGCGCGCGCCGCCCTCGGCAGCCCCTATGTGTGGGGGGCGACGGGCCCGCACGCCTTCGACTGCTCGGGCCTGACCCAGGCCGCGTACCGCGCCGCGGGCGTCTCGCTGCCGCGCACCACCTACGCGCAGATCGACGCGGGCCGCCGCGTCTCCCGCTCCCAGCTCCGCCCGGGCGACCTGGTCTTCTTCTACTCCGGTATCAGCCATGTCGGCCTCTACATCGGCGGCGGCCAGATGATCCACGCGCCGAACCCGAGCGCGCCGGTGCGGATCGCACCGATCGACCAGATGCCGTTCGCGGGGGCGACCCGGGTCGGGTAGCCGCACCGGGCCCCCTGGTGCACCACGCTCAGCGGGGCTTCTCCCACACGGACACATGCTGCCCGCTCTCGCTCGTGAAGGGCGCGCGGGTCCATCCGCTCCAGCGCTCGCGCAGCCGCAGTCCGGCGAGCTCGGCCATCAGGTCGAGTTCGGCGGGCCAGACGTACCGGAACGGGATGGACCGGTACGAGCCCTGGCCGGTCCGCGGGTCGACCTCCACGTAGTTCGAGCTCATGGCCTGGGTCGCGACGTCGTACCGGTCGAACGCCCAGGACACCCCGTCCGCCTGGAACGGCACGGCGTCCTGCCCGGGCGGCAGCCTGCGCAGGTCCGGCACGGCCGTCTCGACGACGAAGCAGCCGCCGGGGGCGAGGTGCGCGGCGGCGTTGCGGAAACAGTCGACCTGCGCGGCCTGCGAGGTCAGGTTCATGATCGTGTTGAAGACCAGATACGCGACCGCGAAGCCGCCCGCAGGGGCTCTCGTGTGCGCGAAGTCCCCGATCGTCACGGGGATGTGTGCGCCACCCGGCTTGGCGCCCAGCCGGGCCGCCATCGCCCGGGACAGCTCGATGCCGTGCACGGGGACGCCGCGCGCGGCGAGCGGCAGGGCGACCCGCCCGGTCCCGATGCCGAACTCCACCGCGGCCCCGTCCCCCGCGAGCCCGGCGAGGAAGTCGACCGCGGGATCGAGCACCTCCGCGTCGAACATCCGGGCGGAGGACTGGTCGTACGCCGCCGCGACCCGCTCCGGGAAGTAACCGTCGCCCCTGTTCTCGGCCATGCGGGGACGGTAGCGGGCGCGGGACGGAGGGGGCATCCCCTTTTCCCCGGGCTCCCCGCCGGCCCGCTCACGTGCCCGGCGCGCCCGTCACAGCGCCTTGAGCGCCGCCGCCGTGGCCGCCGCGAGCCGCTTGAGGTGACCCTTGGGCAGCTCCGGAGTGCGCACGACGACCGAGCGCCAGTAGAGCGGGCCGGAGATCAGGTCGAGCGCCAGTTCCTCGTCGAGGCCCTCGCGCAGGTCGCCGCGGGTGACGGCCGCCCGGACGATCCCGTTCGCCACCCCGTGCTGCCCCTCCCGCAGGGCCTTCTGCAGGGCGTCGGCGATCTCCGGGTTGCGGGCCGCCTCCGCCTGGAGGTCGGGGAGGATCTGGCCGGCCACCGGGTGCTTCAGGGCCCGGGCGGTGACCCGGTACAGGAGCAGCAGGTCCTCCTCCAGCGAGCCGGTGTCGGGCGCGGGCAGGCCCTGGACCGCTATCGCGGAGACCAGGTCGAGGACGAGGTGGAGCTTGGAGCGCCAGCGGCGGTAGACCGCCGTCTTGCCGACGCCCGCGCGGCGCGCGATGCCCTCGATGGACATCCGCGCGTACCCCGCCGCGGCCAGCTCCTCGAAGACGGCGGCCCGGATCGCCTCGGTCACGTCCTCGCGCAGGACGGCGGCCCCGGCCGGGGCCCGGCGACGCGTCGGCTGGGGGGAGTCGGCGTTGGTCGGCATGCGGCCAGCATAGTTCCGTGACGACGAAACGGTTGCGTTCCGACGCTCGTCCGGCCTACTCTCACGTGACGACGATACGGGTCCGTCCCGACGTGAACGGCAGGCGAACAGCACCTCTTCGCAGGGCAAAGCGCGGGCCGGGACCGTCCTGTGCGGGCCCGAGCGGCCCGTGGTCCCGAGCAGCGCGCGCGGGCCCACGCACACCCCCGGCCATCCCCCTCCCTCCGACCGAAAGCAGCGGATGTGAGTCAGGTCCTGGACACGCCTCCCGCACCGGCCCCCGGCCCGGCGCCCGCCCCCGACCCGACGGACCCCGCGGCGCTCGCGGCCCGGTACGAGCTGACCGTCAGCGGCGCCCGCCCCTCGCTCGGCGCCTACGCGCGCCAGCTCTGGCAGCGCCGGCACTTCATCACGGCGTTCTCGACCGCCAAGCTGACCGCGCAGTACAGCCAGGCCAAGCTCGGGCAGGTCTGGCAGGTGGCGACCCCGCTGCTGAACGCGGCGGTCTACTACTTCATCTTCGGCGTGCTGATGGGGACCAGTAAGGGCATCCCCGACTTCGTGCCCTTCCTGGTCACCGGCGTCTTCGTGTGGACGTTCACGCAGTCGTCGGTGATGGCGGGCACCCGGGCGATCTCCGGCAGCCTCGGCCTGGTGCGGGCGCTGCACTTCCCGCGCGCCGCGCTCCCCGTCTCGTACTGCCTGCAACAGCTCCAGCAGCTGCTGTTCTCCATGTGCGCGCTGCTGATCATCCTGCTCTGCTTCGGCATCCCGCCGGCCGTGTCGTGGCTGCTGGTGGTGCCGGTGCTGCTGCTGCAGTTCACGTTCAACACCGGGCTGGCGATGATCATGGCGCGGATCGGCGCCCACACCCCGGACATCGCGCAGCTCATGCCGTTCCTGCTGCGGACGTGGATGTACCTGTCCGGCGTGATGTGGAGCCTGGACCACCTGCTCGGCGACAAGGACCTGCCGCACCTCGTCATCGTGCTGCTGCGGGCCAACCCGGCCGCGGTCTACATCGACCTGATGCGGTTCGCCCTGATCGACAGCTTCACCGGGAGCCAGCTGCCGCCGCACGTATGGGCCTGCGCCGCGGGCTGGGCGCTGCTCGTCGGCGTCGGCGGGTTCCTCTACTTCTGGAAGGCAGAGGAGACGTACGGCCGTGGCTGATCACGTGAAGGACGGGGGCGCGCGCGTCCCCACCGTCGTCGTCGACGGCGTCGACATCGTCTACCGCGTCAACGGCACGGGCGCGGGCCGGGGCGCCGCCACCGCCGCCCTCCACCGCATCCTGGGCGGGAAGAAGAAGGCCGAGCGGCGCTCCGGTGTGCGCACCGTGCACGCCGTGCGCGGCGTCTCCTTCACCGCCTACCGGGGCGAGGCGATCGGCCTGATCGGCACGAACGGGTCGGGCAAGTCGACCCTGCTGAAGGCCGTCGCGGGGCTGCTGCCCGTGGAGAGGGGGCGGATCTTCACCGACGGCCAGCCCTCCCTGCTCGGCGTGAACGCGGCCCTGATGAACGACCTGACCGGCGAGCGCAACGTCCGCCTCGGCGGCCTCGCGATGGGGATGAGCCGCGAGCAGGTCGCGGAGCGCTACGACGAGATCGTCGACTTCTCCGGGATCAACGAGAAGGGTGACTTCATCACGCTGCCGATGCGCACGTACTCCTCCGGCATGGCGGCCCGGCTGCGGTTCTCCATCGCGGCGGCCAAGGACCACGACGTGCTGCTGATCGACGAGGCCCTCGCCACCGGCGACCGCTCCTTCCAGATCCGCTCCGAGCAGCGCATCCGCGAGCTGCGCAAACACGCCGGCACCGTCTTCCTGGTCAGCCACAGCAACAAGTCGATCCGGGACACCTGCGACCGCGTGCTGTGGCTGGAGCGCGGCGAACTGCGCAGGGACGGGCCGACCGAGGCCGTGCTCAAGGAGTACGAGGCGTTCACGAACAAGGCCGATCCGGGGGCCAAACGTCCTGCGGCGCCCGTTCCCTCCTGAGCACCCACCACTTGGCCCACCAGAAGCCCAGCGAACTTACCCTTTTGTCCGATTAGTGACAATATTAGGACGCTGAGCGACAGACGGATACGGGGCCGGGCGCGGGCCGGCGGGAAGGGTGACGCCTCATATGACGCAGCTGAGTGTCATCGTGTACGGCCGGGACGTCCAAGGTCTGCTCGGTCCGTGCCTGGACAGCGTGGCCGGTCAACTGCCGCCCGACGCCGAGCTGGTGACGGCCGCGGTCGGCGAGTTCGCGCTGGAGGCGGCGCAGGGGCGCGGCGGCACCGTCGTCACGCTGCCCGACGGCACCGGCGACGCCGCGGCGCGCGCCGCGGGCGCCGAGCGGGCGAGCGGCACCTGGCTCTGGTTCGTCCACGCCAAGGACCGCCTACCGGCCGGCGCGCCGCGCGCGCTGCTCGACCGGCTGGCGGAGGTCGGGGACGCGGCGGAGCAGGGCCGGGTGGACGTCGTCGTCGCGGACCACGTCCGCTCGACCTGGCGCACGACCGGCGCGTCCGGCGCCGACGCCGGGCGCCTGGCCCGCGTGGGCCGCCGCGACCTGCCGGCGGCCGACGTCCCGGACCTGCTGCGCGTGCGGCCGCTGCTCGGCAACCGCGCCCTGCGCGCCGCCTTCTGGCACGAGCACCGCGCGGAGCTGACCGCCGCCGATGCGAGCGCCGCCGCCCCGGTGGCCGAGATGTTCACCGCCCGCGCCGCCCTGGTCCTGGCCGAGCGGATCGCCTGCCTGGAACACGTGATCGTCGAGGCGCGCGAGCTGCGCCCGGAGAGCCTGCCGCCGGTCACCGCCGAGCAGCGGTACGGCTTCGTCGCCGCGTACGAGGAGCTGCACCGGCTCATGGAGCTGCGGGAGGCCCCGGTGCGGCCCCGCGCCCTGCTGTACGACCTGATGGCCACCGAGACGATGCGGATCGTGGCCCGCGAGCCGATGCCGGAGGAGGTGGCGCGGGAGTTCTTCCACCGCGCCTCCGCCGCGGCGCGGCGCCTGCGCCCCGAGGGCCACCAGCGCCCGGCCGGCGCGGAAGGCGTCCGGCGGCGGCTGCTGGAGGAGGACGCGTACCCGAGGTACCGCGCGTTCCAGAGCGCCAACCGCAAGCGGCGCGCGGCCCGGACGGCGGTGCGCGCCGGCCGCAAGCAGGTGGGCGCCAAGGTCCGCGACCTGCACTACCGGCGGGCGCTGCGAGAGCCCATCGACCCGCAGCTGGCCGTCTTCTCGGCGTACTGGGACCGCGGGGTCGCGTGCAGTCCGGCGGCGATCGCGGCCGAGCTCGCCGAACGCGCGCCGCACATCCGCCCGGTGTGGGTGGTGTCCTCGGCGGCGGAGCCGCTGCTGCCGCCCGGCACGGAGCACGTCGTGCCCGGCACCCGCCGCTACTGGGAGGTGCTGGCCCGCGCCGCGTACCTCGTCAACAACGTCAACTTCCCGAACGCCGTGGTCAAGCGCCCCGACGCGGTGCATCTGCAGACCCACCACGGCACCCCGCTGAAGAAGATGGGCCTGGACCAGTTCGACTACCCGACGGCGTCCCGGGGGCTCGACTTCGACGCGCTGCTGGCCCGCGTCGACAAGTGGGACTACAGCGTCAGCGCCAACTCCCACTCCACGCGCATGTGGGAGCACGCCTATCCCTCGCGCTATGTGTCGCTCGACCACGGTTATCCGCGCAACGACGTGTACTACCGCGCCGGCGCCGCCGAGATCCGCGCCGTCCGGGACCGCCTGGGCATAGCGCCCGGCCGGCGCGCCGTCCTCTACGCCCCGACCCACCGGGACTACGAGGCGGCCTGGACCCCGCGCCTGGACCTCGCCGCGCTCGCCGAACGGCTCGGCGACGACACGGTCCTGCTCGTGCGCGGCCACTACTTCTACGGCGGCGCCGCCTCCCCGCTCGCGGGGCTGCGCCGCAGCGGCCGCGTCATCGACGTGTCGGCGTACGACCCGGTGGAGGAGCTGGCCCTGGCCTCGGACGCGCTGGTCACGGACTACTCGTCGATCATGTTCGACTACGCCAACCTGGACCGGCCGATCATCACCTTCGCCGACGACTGGGAGACGTACGCGCGCACCCGCGGCGTCTACTTCGACCTGATGGCCGAGCCGCCGGGCCATGTGGCGCGCACCCAGGAGGAGTTGACCGAGCTGCTCGCCTCGGACGCGTGGTGCGACGAGGCGTCCGCCAAGGTCCGCGACCGGTTCCGGCGCCGGTTCTGCGAGTTCGACGACGGGCACGCCGCCGAGCGGGTCGTGCGCCGCGTCTTCCTCGGCGAGCCCGAGGAGGCCCTGCCGCCGGTCGTGCCGGTCGAGTCGCGCACGCCCGCGCCCACTCCCGAGGAGGCCACGCGCTGATGGCGTTCACCCCCGACGTGACGGTCACGGTCATCGTCTTCAACGACGCCGAGCGGCTCCCGCGCGCCGTCGCCTCGCTCCAGGCGCAGACCCACTCCGACATCGAGATCATCATCAGCGACGACCACTCGACGGACGACACCCCGCGCGTGGCGCGGGAGCTGGCCGCCGCCGACCCGCGCATCAGCTACGTGCGCCTGCCGGAGAACTCGGGCGGGTGCAGCGCCCCGCGCAACCGCGCGCTGGAGATCGCCCGCGCGCCCTACCTGATGTTCCTCGACAGCGACGACGAACTCCCGCCGGACGCCGTCGCGTCGCTGCTCGCCGCCCACCGTGAGCGCCCCGACATCGACTTCGCGATGGGCGCGGTGCAGCGCGTGCGCGTCGACACCGGCCGCACCTCCGTCTGGATGCCGCACCTGGTCGCCGAGCGCCGCACGGTGGACGGCATCGCGGCCGAGCCGGGCCTGTTCTTCGAGCACCTGTCGACCAGCAAGATGTACGCCCGCGCCTTCCTCGACCGCCACGGCCTGCGCTTCCCCGAGGGCATCCACTACGAGGACCAGCTCTTCTCCGCGCAGGCGTACTGCCTGGCCAAGGCGTTCACGATCATCCCGGAGCCGGTCTACCGCTGGTACATCGCGCCCTACGCCGAGGAGTCCGCGGCCTCCATCTCCAACCAGCGGCACAAACTGAGCAACGTCCGCGACCGCGTCCACGTCCAGGAGCTGATCGACGACTTCCTGGTACGCGGCGGCTACAGCCCGGCCCTGCGCGAGGCCAAGGACTACAAGTTCCTCAAGCACGACTTCCGGATGTACGCGGGTGACCTGCCCTTCCGCGACGACGCGTGGCTGGCGGGCTTCGCCGGGACCGTCACCCCGTACCTGGCCGGGCTCGCCCCCGACGCGTACGCGCGGCTGCCGCGGGCCGAGCGCGTCGTCCTCCAGCTGGTGCGCGACGGCCGCCTCGACGACGCGCGGCTCGCGGCGCGCGGCCTCGGCCACGGCGTCGCCCCGCGGGAGACCGTCGCGGATGCGGACGGGAACGTCTACTGGGGTCCTGAGGTGCCGGGGACGCGGGACGCCCGGCGTGAGCTGAGCCTCGCCGATCTGGCGCTGGACACGCGGCCCTTCCCCCGGGCCCAGTTCCGGCACGAGATCGTGCACCTGGAGCGGGGCCCGGGCCCGGCCTCCGTCCTGCTGCGGGTACGCAGCTACGACCCGGGGCTGCGGCTGCCGGTCGGGCCGCAGGTCGCCACGGTGGTGATCGCCCCCGGCCACAGACGCCTGACCGCCCGCTTCCGACTCGATCCGGTGCGGCCCGGCGTCTTCGAGGGCGGGGTCCTGCTCGACCTGGCGGCCGCCTCGCTCCCGGCGCAGGGCTTCGAGGGGATCCGGCACCCGCTGCTCCAGCTGCGCTCCCCGGAGGGGCTGCGCAACACGGGGCTGCTGCTGGCCCCGCTGGACTTCCCCGCGTTCACCTCCGAGGTGGACCGCCACCGGGTCACCGTGGAGCCCGAGGGGCGCGGCGCGGGCCGGCTCCAGGTGCGGTGGGAGCCGGTAGGACTGACGACCAGACTCGTGCGGCCCTTGGCGCGCCGGGTGGCCGGCACCGCGCTGGCCCGCAGGACCCGTCAGGTGCTCCGGCTGCTGCGCGCGTAGGAGGCGAGGCGCTCCGCGAACGCGGCGACCAGGCCGCGCAGTTCGTCGGGCTCCTCGACGACGAACGGCCGGTCGAGCGCGGCGAGCACCGGCGGCAGCCAGTCGAGCTGCTCCGCCCGGATGCGCACCCGCAGCCAGCCCGCGCCCGCCTCCGCCGCCTCCTCCACCCGCGCGACCGAGGCGGGCAGCTGGGCGCGGAGCTGCTGCTCCGTGCCCTGGACGCGCAGGGTCACCTCGTACCGGTAGGGGGCGGTGGCGAAACCGGTCAGCAGGCGCTCGGCCGGGTCGTCGTCGCCGGGCGGCGGCTCGAAGGCGCCGGGCAGGATCCGCGGGTCGGTGACGCGGTCGAGCCGGAACGTCCGGTCCGCACCGCTGCCGGCGTCGCGGCCGGTGACGTACCAGCGCCCGGCGTGGGCGACGATCCCGGAGGCGTGCAGGGTGCGTGCGCTGCGGGCGCCGGCCCCGTCGGTGTAGCGGATCGCCAGAGGCCGGTGGTGGCGCACCGCGTCGGCGACGGTGAGCAGGACCCCGGCGTCCGGGGCGGGGAGCGTCTGCGGGCCGTCCGTGACGGCGAGGGCGTCCAGGAGCGTGTCGAGCCGCCGGGCGGCGTGCCGCGGCAGCACCCGGCGGATCTTGGCCGCCGCCGTCTCGCCCGCCGTCCGCTCCGCCGTCGTCAGGCCGGTGCGGCGGCCGGCGATCAGCCCGAGCAGGACGGCCAGCGCCTCGTCGTCGCCGAGCATCAGCGGCGGCAGCCGGTGTCCGGGGGCGAGCCGGTACCCGCCGTAACGGCCGCGCACCGACTCCACGGGGATGTCCAGCTCGACGAGCCGGCGCACGTAGCGGCGCACGGTGCGGCCCTCCACGCCGAGCCGCCCGGCCAGCTCGGCGACGGTACGGGTGCCGCCCGCCTGGAGCAGCTCCAGCAGGGTCAGGATGCGGGCGGCGGGAACGGGCATACGGCGAGCCTAGCGCTGATACCGGACCGGTTCTGTCCGCTATCTCTTCTAGCCTGCGCAGCACGGCACCCGTACCGCGCGGGCGCCCCCAGCACGGGAGAGCCTCATGGAATTCGTCTCGATCCGCATCATCACCGATGACGTCGCGCGTCTCGTCGCGTTCTACGAGCGGGTCACCGGTGTCCGGGCGGTGTGGGCCACGGAGGACTTCGCCGAACTCGGCACGCCGACGGCGGCCCTCGCGATCGCGGGCACCCGCACGGTCCCGCTCTTCGCGCCGGGCTCCGCCCGCCCGGCGGCGAACGAGAGTGTGATCACCGAGTTCCTCGTCGACGACGTGGACCGGGTGCACCGGGAGCTGACCGGCTCAGGTCACCTCACCGACCCCGTCGCCGGGCCCACCACGATGCCCTGGGGCAACCGGTCGCTGCTCTTCCGGGACCCCGACGGCAACCTCGTCAACGTCTTCACCCCGGTGACGGCGGCGGCGGTCGCGAAGTTCGCGCGCTGATCCGCGCCGGCGGGCACGCGGTACAGGAGCTGGCCGCGCGGTCCCACGGCGACGCGCCGCAGGGGCAGCCCGTGGGCCCCCGGGTACGCCACCACCCAGCGCACCCCGTAGCGGCGCAGCACCGCCGCGCGCCCGGCGGCCGGCGTGTCCGGCGCGAAGTACGTCCGCACGGCCGCGGCCCGCGCCGCCTCGTCGGCCAGGAAGAAGTCCGGGTAGCCGGGGGCCACCGTGTACGCCCCGTACGCCGGGATCTGCCGGGCGGGCCACTTGTCGGCGAGCACGACGTCCCCGTACTTCACCCACGGCGTGATCCAGTGGTAGTCCTTCCACGGCTCCCGGTACTTGGCGGCGACCGCCGGGGGCAGCACCGAGCGAGGCAGGACGTACCCCAGCGTCCCCGCCTGGGTCCACGCGCCCAGCGCCAGCGCCGCGGCGAGCGCCCAGCCGAGCCCGGCGCGCACCGCGCGGCGCGGCGCGCAGCACACCTCCAGGGCCGCGGCGACCTGCGCGGGGACCAGCACCGCGGGCAGCGCCCGGCCCCAGGACCAGTGCCCGCTCAGCCCGCCCGCCGCGAAGAGCGCGGCCCCGAGCAGGCAGAACAGCACCAGCGGATCGCGCCGGTCCCGCCGGGCGCGCAGCACGAGCGCGGCGCCGCCCAGGAGCGCCACCAGCCAGTAGCGGCCCGCCAGGTCCCGGTAGAGCGAGCGGTGGATGTCCTCCAGGCCGCCCGCGCCGAACAGCGAGAAGAAGGAGTAGTACGGCCACAGCGCCACCAGGACCAGGCCCAGCGCGAGCCCCGCGCCCAGCCGTAGCCACGCCGCCCGCCCGGGCCAGGGCCGCGCGCCGAGCACCATGGCCAGCGCCCCCAGGGAGGCGACCACACCGGTGAACTGGTGGCTGAGCAGGATCACCGCCCACACCACCCCGGCCGCCAGGAACTGGGCCCAGGAGGCGGCCCGGCGCAGCAGTGCCCAGAGCCAGAAGGCGGCGCCGAGCGCGAACGTGCTGGGGTAGGAGACGGTCAGGGCAAGGGAGTTGAGGCCGAGGAAGCCGCTCCAGTTGAACAGGGTCGTGCCCCACAGCAGCACCAGCGTGAGCAGCACCAGCGCGGTCACGGTGGCCCGTCGCGCCCACCCGGCGCCCGCCCGCGGCCCGTCGGCCAGGAACGTGCCGGTGAACGCCCACACCCCCGTGACCAGCACCCCGAGCGCCACCAGCGCCGCGCTCCGCAGCACCACGAAGACGCCGAGCCCGGTCGCCTTCGCGACGCAGCCGAGCAGCAGCGTCCAGGGCGTGTAGTACGGGCTCGGGGCGTCGGCCGCGACCAGCGGGTCGCCCGGGTCGAGCAGGTCGTGGCGCAGGCGCTCGACGGTGGCGGCGTGGATGCCGAGGTCACCGGCCCACGGCAGCCGCACGACGACCGCCACCAGCAGGACGAGCAGGAGCAGGGCCGCGACCCGCGCCAGGGCGCTACCGGCGGCGCGCACGGTGCGGGGGGACCCGCGTGCGGTGGCCGGGAAGGCAGGCCGTCACCGGCGCGACCTCGCGCGCAGCCTCCACGGCATGGCGACCGACTCCAGCTGGACCATCAGGTTCATCTTGGACTCGCCGACGGTGCGGTCCTCGAAGTGGATCGGCACCTCCATGACCCCGTAACCGCGGCGCAGCGCCCGGTACTTCATCTCGACCTGGAAGCTGTAGCCCGCGCTGTCCACGGAGGCGAGGTCGATGGCGCGCAGCGCGTCCTCGCGCCAGAGGTTGAAGCCGCCGGTGATGTCGCGGACCCGGGTGCCGAGGATGGTGCCCGCGTAGGCGTTCGCCCAGCGGGAGAGGAGGCGGCGGTGGGCGCCCCAGGCCTCGGAGAGGGTGCCGCCCTGGACGTAGCGGCTGCCGAGGGTGACGGCGGCGCCGGTGGAGAGGGCGACCCCGAGCAGCTCGGGGACCTTCGCGGCGGGGTGGCTGCCGTCGGCGTCCATCTGCAGCACGTACCGCGCGCCGTCGGCGACGGCCCGCTGCATGCCCGCGGCGTACGCCCGGCCGAGGCCCTCCTTGCCCGCCCGGTGCAGGACGCCCATCCGCTCGGGGCCGAACCGGCGCACGTGCTCCTCGGCGATCTCGCCGGTGCCGTCGGGGCTGGAGTCGTCGACGACCAGCAGGCGCAGGCCCGGCAGCGGCAGGGCCATCAGCGCCTCGGCCATGCCGGGCAGGTTCCCCGCCTCGTTGTAGGTCGGCATGACGACGGTCAGCGGCGTCGCGGCCCAGTCGGCGGGCAGGGCGGCCGGGCGCTCTTGGGGCTGCGCACCCGGCCCGGACGGCTTCGACGACATCGACGGCATCGGCTCTCCCTGCATCTGTCGGACGACCGGTCAGGCAATCATGCCCACTTTAGACGTATTGCCCGATTTATCGGCGCAGGACGAACCACCGACGCGGGGCGCGACCAGCCACGACAGCGCCGCAGACGCGAGAAACCCAAGAACGCCCCGGGCCGGATAATCCACCGACCCGGGGCGCCCCCGGCAACGTACCTTCAGCCAGAACTCACGAATGCGCGCGCAGCAGCGTCCGCATCGTCCGCATAGCTACCGACAGGTTCGCCAGATCGAACGCGTCCGACCCCTGGATCTCCTCCAGGGTGGTGCGCGCCCGGCCCAGGATCGGCGCGTTCTTCTCCTCCCACGCCTTGAACCGCTGCTCCGGCGTCGCCTCCCCGTCCCCCGCGGCCAGCACATCGGCCGTCAGGGCGGCGTGCGCCGCGTACAGGTCCTCGCGGATCGACGCGCGCGCCATCGACTGCCAGCGGTCGGCCCGCGGCAGTTCGATGATGCGGTCCATCAGCTGCGTGATGGCCAGCCGGTCGGCGAGGTCGTAGTACACCTCGGCGACGGCCAGCGCGTCCTTGTCCATCCGGTCGGCGATCTGCACGATGTCGAGCGTCGGGAACGCGGAGGAGAACCCGGCGACCCGCGCGGCCAGCTCCTGCGGCACCCCGGCGCCGGTCAGCTCGGAGCGGATCGACTCGTACCACTCGGCGTCCGCGCCGCGGAGCATCTGCGGCATGGCGGCCCACACCGCGGTGACGCCGTCCTTGAAGAAGGAGATCGTCTCGGCGGGCTGGAGCGGCTGCGGGCGGTTGTTGAGCAGCCACCGCGTACCGCGCTCGACGAGCCGGCGCGAGTGCAGCCGGATCCGGGTCTGCACGTCGGCGGCGACGACATTGTCGAGCGCCTCCACCGCGTCCCAGACCTCGCTGAGCCCGAAGATCTCCCGGGCCGCGAGCTGCGCCCGCACGATCTCCTCCAGGGAGGCGCCGGTCTCCTCGCGCAACCGGTGCAGGAAGGTCGAACCACCGGTGTTCACCGTGTCGTTGACCAGCACCGTCGTGATGATCTCGCGGCGCAGCGCGTGCCCGTCGATCGCGTCGGCGTACTTCTCGCGCAGCGCCTTCGGGAAGTAGGCGTGCAGCAGCCCGCGCAGGTAGGCGTCGTCGGGCAGGCTCGTGTGGATGAGCTCCTCGGCGGCCGTGATCTTCGTGTAGGCGAGGAGGACGGCCAGCTCGGGCTGGCTCAGCCCGCGTCCGGAGTTGAGGAGTTCCTTGATCTGCCGGTCGCTCGGGAGGAACTCCAGCGACCGGTCGAGGTGGCCCTGCTTGGCGAGCCGGCGCATGAACCGCTGGTGGGCGTGGAGCAGGGACGAGGACTGCGCCTCGGCGTTGGCCAGCGCCACGTTCTGCGCGTAGTTGTTGCGCAGCACCAGGTGCCCGACCTCGTCGGTCATCGCCGCGAGCAGCTTGTTGCGCTGCTTCACCGTCAGGTCGCCGTCGCCCACCAAGCCGTTGAGCAGGACCTTGATGTTGACCTCGACGTCGGAGGTGTTCACGCCCGCGCTGTTGTCGATGGCGTCGGTGTTGACCTTGCCGCCGGTCCGGGCGAACTCGATGCGGCCCAGCTGGGTCGCGCCGAGGTTGCCGCCCTCACCGATGACGCGGGCGCGCACGTCCTGGCCGTCGACGCGGATGGCGTCGTTGGCCTTGTCGCCGACGTCCGCGTTCGACTCCGCCGAGGACTTGACGTACGTGCCGATGCCGCCGTTCCACAGCAGGTCGACCGGGGCCTGGAGGATCGCCTTCATCAGCTCGGCCGGCGTCATCTTCGCCTGCCGGGACTCGATGCCGAGCGCCTCGCGGATGTGGTTGTTGAGCTGGATCGCCTTGGCGGAGCGCGGGAAGACGCCGCCGCCCTGCGAGATCAGCTCCGTGTCGTAGTCGGCCCAGGACGAGCGCGGCAGCTCGAACATGCGGCGCCGCTCGGCGTACGAGGTCTCCGCGACCGGCTTCGGGTCGATGAAGATGTGCCGGTGGTCGAAGGCGGCGACCAGACGGATGTGCTCGCTCAGCAGCATGCCGTTGCCGAACACGTCGCCGGACATGTCGCCGACGCCGACGACCGTGAAGTCCTCGGACTGCGTGTCGACACCCAGCTCGCGGAAGTGCCGCTCGACCGACTCCCAGGCGCCGCGGGCCGTGATGCCCATGGCCTTGTGGTCGTAGCCGGCCGAGCCGCCGGAGGCGAAGGCGTCGCCGAGCCAGAAGTCGTAGGCGCCCGCCACCTCGTTGGCGATGTCGGAGAAGGTCGCCGTGCCCTTGTCGGCCGCGACGACGAGGTAGGTGTCGTCCCCGTCGTGGCGCACCACGTCCTTGGGCGGCACGACCTCGCCCGCCACCAGGTTGTCGGTGATGTCGAGCAGCGCCGAGATGAACGTCTTGTAGCTGCGGATGCCCTCGGCCATCCACGCGTCCCGGTCCACGCCCGGGTCGGGCAGCTGCTTGGCGACGAAGCCGCCCTTCGCGCCGACCGGCACGATGACGGTGTTCTTCACCATCTGCGCCTTGACCAGGCCGAGGATCTCGGTACGGAAGTCCTCACGCCGGTCGGACCAGCGCAGACCGCCGCGCGCGACCTTGCCGAAGCGCAGGTGCACGCCCTCGACGCGCGGCGAGTACACCCAGATCTCGTACGCGGGCCGCGGCGCGGGCAGGTCCGGGATGGCCTGCGGGTCGAACTTCATGGAGACGTACGCGTGCGGCTCGCCGTCCTGCGCGCGCTGGAAGAAGTTCGTGCGCAGGGTCGCCTTGATGACGGTGAGGAAGGAGCGCAGGATGCGGTCCTCGTCGAGCGAGGCGACCTGGTCCAGGGCGCCGTCCAACTCCTCGAGCAACCCGTCGATCAGCTCGGTGCCGGCGCTCTGGCGGCCCGGCGACATCCGCGCCTCGAAGAGGGAGACGAGCAGCCGGGTGGTGTGGACGTTCGTGTGGAGGGTGTCCTCCATGTAGTCCTGGCTGAACGTGGAGCCCGCCTGGCGCAGGTACTTGGCGTACGCGCGCAGCACCATCGCCTGCCGCCAGTTCAGACCGGCGCGCAGCACGAGGGCGTTGAAGCCGTCGTTCTCGGCGCGTCCGGTCCAGGTGGCGGCGAACGCCTCCTGGAACCGCTCGCGACCGTCGGCCCCCAGCTCGTCCGCGCCGCCGCCCGTGTGCTTGGGCAGCCGCAGCCCGAAGTCGTAGATCCACGCGGTCGTGCGGTCGCTGCACCGCAGCTCGTAGGGGCGCTCGTCGGTGACCTCGACGCCCAGGCGCTGGAGCACCGGCAGGACGGCGGAGAGCGAGACGGGCGCACCGGTCCGGTAGATCTTGAAACGGCGCTCGCCGGGGGCCGCGCCCACCGGCTCGTACAGGGAGAGCGCGAAGTCCTTGCCACCTTGCTTGAGCTGCTCCAGGTGGACCAGGTCGGCGACGGCCGCGCGCGGCGAGTGGTCGGCCTTGTAGCCCTCGGGGAACGAACCGGCGTAGCGGCGCAGCAGTTCGGCGGCGTGCTCCTCGCCGCACTCGGCGTTCAGCGCCTCGCCGAACCCGTCGGCCCAGGAGCGGGCGGCCTCGACGAGCCGGGCCTCGATGCGGTCCTTGTCGGCGTCGGAGAGCAGCGGCAGCTCGGTGCCGGGCGCCACGCGCACGACGAAGTGCAGCCGGGAGAGGATCGACTCGGTGTTCCAGGCGGTGAAGTCGACGTTCGTGCCGTCGAGCTCCTCCTTGAGGATGTCGATGATCCGCAGCCGCACGGCCGTGGTGTAGCGGTCGCGCGGCAGGTAGACGAGCGCCGAGTAGTAGCGCCCGTACTCGTCCTTGCGCAGGTAGAGCCGGAGGCGGCGGCGCTCCTGGAGGTAGAGGACCGAGGTGACGATGGCGCGCAGCTCGTCGGCCGGGGTCTGGAACAGCTCGTCGCGCGGGTAGGTCTCCATGATCTGCATCAGGTCGCGGCCGTCGTGGCTGGCGGGCGAGAAGCCCGCGCCCTTGAGGACCTCGGCGACCTTGCGGCGCACGACGGGGACACGGCGCACGGACTCGGTGTACGCGGCGGAGGAGAAGAGGCCGAGGAAGCGGCGCTCGCCGACCACGTTCCCCTTCTCGTCGAACTTCTTCACGCCGACGTAGTCGAGGTAGCTGGGCCGGTGCACGGTGGCGCGGCTGTTGGCCTTGGTCAGCACGAGCAGGCGGTGCTCGCGGGCCTTGGCGCGGGCGTCGGCCGGCAGCCGGTTGAAGGACGGCGAGACCGGGTGGTGGTCCTCGCCCTCGTGGGGCGGGTCGGCGCGCAGGATGCCGAGGCCGGTGCCGGGCACGGCGGCGAGCGAGTCGTCGTCGGTGAGGGTGTACTCGCGGTACCCCAGGAACGTGAAGTGGTCCGAGGAGAGCCAGCGCAGCAGCTCGCGCGCCTCCTCGACCTCCTGCTCGTCCAGGTCACCCGCGAGGGGCTCGCGCGGCAGTTCGTCGGCGATGCGCAGCGACGCGTCACGCATCTTCTCCCAGTCCTCGACGCACTCGCGCACGTCGGACAGGACCCGCAGCAGGTCGGAGGTGATCTGCTTGAGGTCGGCGCGGTCGGTCTCGCGGTCCGTCTCGACGTGGATCCACGACTCGGTGAGCACGTCGTGGCCCTCGGCGGTGGCCCCGGCCGGCAGCACTTCGAGGAGCTTGCCGGTCACGTCACGGCGGACGACGACCTGCGGGTGGATGACGACGTGGATGCCGCGGCCCTGGCGGGACAGCTCGTTGGTGACGGAGTCCACGAGGAACGGCATGTCGTCGGTGACCACCTCGACGACGGAGTGGCTGGAGGTCCAGCCGTTCTCCTCGACGGTCGGGGTGTGGACCCTGACGTTGGCCGTGCCCTGCGGCCGGTTCTCGGCGAGCCGGTAGTGCGAGTACGCGGCTCCGAAGACGTCGTCCGGGTCACGGTCGGCCAGGTCTTCGGGGGCCGTGTGGAGGTAGTAGCGCTTGAGGAACGCGAGCACGGTCTCATGGTCCATCGGGCCTGGTGAGCCCTGGTCCGTCGCCCCGGTCGGTAGGTGCCCCCCTACCGGGCTGTTCTCAGCTACCCGGGCCGCCCGTGTGAGCAGCTCGGCCTTGGCTTCGTCCAGCTTGGTCTGCATTGTCCTCTGGCTCCTGTCGCGCGCCATTGCGTGACGTAGACGTGACGATCATGGATTGCTCGACGTAACGCCGCGACGCGGGGGGTCCGGTCTGGCTCGACGTTATGCCGGAATGGGAGAAGAGCGGACGGAAATGCGCCATTTTCAACGAACTGGCCATCCGCCGGAAATGATCAGTAGCTGCGCACCGGGCACGGTCGCTGCGGCGACCCGTGTTCTCCCGGCGCGGACAGGGGGCGACGATGCCCCCGCGAGCTATCGCGCTGATCACGGGACAAGGCTATCGCTCCCCACGGGGGACCCGTCATGAGCCGTATGTGTACAAAAGAAGCGGTCGGACTTCGACAATCTGCACAGAAACCGGTCAGGGCCCGCCCTTACGCCAGGCCCGCGGCCCCACGGCCCGCCGGGCGCGGCTGCGGACAGCGGCCCGGCGCGGGGAAGGTGTGAGCAACGGCACCCGGAATCCGGCCACGCCAGGCGCCTCGGCCCGGACCCGTTCAGGCCGCCGTCACGATCCGCTCGGCCTCCCGGACCGCCTCGGCCAGGGTGTCGACCACCGGGGCGCCCACGCCCTCCAGGCCGGCCCGGCTGTGCGAGCCCCCGGTGTAGAGCACGGCCCGCGCCCCCACGCCCAGCGCGGCGACGGCGTCGTCGGCGGCGTCCCCGATGACCACGGTGCACTCCGGGGCGACGCCGCGCAGCGCGCCCAGGTGCCGCACCATGTGCTCAGCCTTGCTGCCGCCCGAAGGACCGGTCCGCCCGTCGATCCGGACGAACCGCGAGGTGATCCCCAACTGCCTTACCAGCGGCACCAGTTGCTCATGCTCGTACATGCTCAGGATGGACTGGCTGCGCCCGGCCTCCTGCCAGCTCGCGAGCAGCGTCTCCACCCCGTCGGCCAGTCCGCAGGCGACAGAGTGCTCGGCGTAGTGCCGGTGGAAGGCCTCGTCCATCACGTCCCACTCGGCCGCCGTGGGCAGCCGGCCCATCAGCCGCTCGTAGAACTTGGGCACCGGCACGCAGTACAGCGCGCGGTACCGCTCCAGTGTGATCGGCGGCAGGCCGATCTCCTCGAAGGCGGCGTTGGTGGCCCGGATGATGGCGTCGTTGTCGTGGAAGAGGGTCCCGTTCCAGTCCCAGACGATGTGCGCCGCGGCTATGTGCTTCCCCATGCGGAGAAAATACCCCTCGCGCCCCACGCCTTCCACGGCCTTATTCGGCGCGGTCCACCAGGTTCGCGATCTCCTGCGTGGCGAACCAGAGGAGTTCGTGGTCCTCGGCGCCGTCCACGACGAACTGGGCGTCGTCGTCACCGTGGTCGGCGGCGCCCAGCGCGGCCGCGGCGGCGGTGACGTCGGCCTCCGCGTCGTCGGCGTCCACGTGCACCGCGGCGGCCTTGGCCAGCGGCACGCTCTCGCGCACGGACACCTCACCGAGCGCGCTCGGGTCGAGCCCGCTGCCGGGGTCCACGGCGGCGGCCCGGTCCGGCACGTCGACGGCGACGACGACCCGGCGCCGCGCCGCGCCGGGCTCCCCCGCGAGCAGCCGCAGCGAGGCCAGCGCGGCCCGGTTGAGCGCCGCGTACTCCAGCTCCTCGATGTCGTCGGACAGGTACCACTCGCGCAGCGCCGGCGTGACGGCGTAGGCGGTGAACGGCGCGGGCCCCAGCTCGCCGGCCCGGTACGCCTCTGCGAGTCGGGGCAGGGACAGAGGAACGTACACGCGCATGGCCGGCCGCTTTCGTCGTCTTGTCGTCTTCGGGGTCGGTAGGGCCTTCAGGATACGGGTGGGAGTCCCCCTTCGGACTGCCGGCCGCACCTGGCGCCCCCGTCAAGGGCGCGCCGCCGCGTCACCCCCGGCGCCCGCCCCACCACCCGCCCGTCGCCGCTCGCGTCACCCGGATAAGTGAACGCGCCGCCGCCACCGGGCCCGGCCCCGCCCGCCTTGCGCGGGCTCCGCCGGGCGCCGTAGAAGGTCCCCCACAGAGTTACTCACTGGTATCCGGAGGCGCGCAGTGCAGAAGGTGATGACCAGGCGGGGCCCGCGATCCACCACCCGGCCCCCGTCCCGCCGGGACTCCCGGCGCCCGGCCGAACGCCGGGTCCCGCCGCAGGCACCGCCGCACCCGACCGAACTCTTCACGCAGCGGCTCCTGCTGGTGCTCTGCGGGCACAAACCGCCGCACTGGCTCGCCCGGCACACGGCCGACCGGGCCTACGACGACCTCCTGTGGCTGGTGGCCCGGCGCTCCCTCGGCACCGGCGGCCGGCGCCCCACGATCCACCGCATCGGGCACTTCGAACCGTCCGAGGGCACCTTCGAGGTCTTCGCCCGCATCACCGCGGGCACCCGGCTGCACGCCCTCGCCTTCCGCCTGCACCTCTCGCACGACGACCGCTGGCGCGTCACCGCGGTCGAACTCGACGGGCGCCCGCCGCGGGACCACGGCTGAGCGGGCGGCCGTGTCTCGGGAACGCGAAGGGCCGGGCACCCCGTGCCCGGCCCTCTCACGCGACGACGGTCACTTCTTGCGGCGACGGCCCTTCGACTGCTTCCTGCGCTCGGCCCGCGTCAGGCCGTCCGCCTCGGACCGCGCCGGCCCGTCCTCGGTGACGAAGTCGCCCTCGTCGACCCCGCCCTCGGCGTTCGGCGCCTGGAAGTGCAGGCGGTCCGGCCGCTGCGGGGCGTCCAGGCCCTTGGCCCGGATCTCCGGACGCGCACCGGCCTGCGCCGGCACCGCGTCCTCCTTGTCGAGCGAGGTGGCGGGCGCCGCGTCCTCGACCGGGACCTCCTCGACCTGCTGCTCGACCTGGACCTCCAGGTTGAACAGGTAGCCGACGGACTCCTCCTTGATGCCCTCCATCATGGCGGTGAACATGTCGAAGCCCTCGCGCTGGTACTCGACCAGCGGGTCCTTCTGCGCCATGGCGCGCAGGCCGATGCCCTCCTGGAGGTAGTCCATCTCGTAGAGGTGCTCACGCCACTTGCGGTCGAGCACGGAGAGCACCACCCGGCGCTCCAGCTCCCGCATGATGTCGGCGCCGAGCTGCTCCCCGCGCTCCTCGTACTGCGCGTGGATGTCGTCCTTGACGGCGTCGGCGATGAACTCGGCGGTCAGCCCCGCGCGGTCACCGGCCTCCTCCTCCAGCTCCTCCACCGTCACCTTGATCGGGTAGAGCTGCTTGAAGGCGCCCCACAGCCGGTCGAGGTCCCACTCCTCGGCGAAGCCCTCGGCGGTCTCGGCCCCGACATAGGCGTCGATCGTGTCGTCCATGAAGTGCTGCACCTGCTCCTGGAGGTCCTCGCCCTCCAGGACGCGGCGGCGCTCGCCGTAGATCACCTCACGCTGCCGGTTGAGCACCTCGTCGTACTTCAGGACGTTCTTACGCGTCTCGAAGTTCTGCTGCTCGACCTGCGACTGCGCGGAGGCGATGGCCCGCGTCACCATCTTGTTCTCGATCGGCACGTCGTCCGGCACGTTCGCCATCGACATCACGCGCTCGACCATCTGCGCCTTGAACAGCCGCATCAGGTCGTCGCCGAGCGAGAGGTAGAACCGCGACTCGCCGGGGTCGCCCTGCCGGCCGGAGCGACCGCGCAGCTGGTTGTCGATGCGCCGCGACTCGTGCCGCTCGGTACCGAGGACGTAGAGCCCGCCGAGCTCCTTGACCTCCTCGAACTCAGCCTTGACGGCCTGCTCGGCCCGCTCCAGGGCGGCGGGCAGCGCGGCGGCCCACTCCTCGACGTGCTCGACGGGGTCCAGGCCCGCCTGGCGCAGCTCGGCCTCGGCGAGGTCGTCCGGGTTGCCGCCGAGCTTGATGTCGGTACCGCGGCCCGCCATGTTCGTGGCGACGGTGACGGCGCCCTTGCGGCCGGCCTGGGCGACGATGGTCGCCTCCCGGTCGTGCTGCTTGGCGTTGAGCACCTCGTGCTGGACGCCGCGCTTGGAGAGCTGCTGCGAGAGGTACTCGGACTTCTCGACCGACGTCGTGCCGACCAGGATCGGCTGGCCCTTCTCGTGCTTCTCCGCGATGTCGTCGACGACCGCGTCGAACTTGGCGACCTCGGTGCGGTAGATCAGGTCGGCCTGGTCCTTGCGGACCATCGGCTTGTTCGTCGGGATCGGGACGACGCCGAGCTTGTAGATCTGGTGGAACTCGGCGGCCTCGGTCATCGCCGTACCGGTCATGCCGGAAAGCTTGTCGTAGAGGCGGAAGAAGTTCTGCAGGGTGATCGTGGCGAGGGTCTGGTTCTCGTCCTTGATGTCCACCCCTTCCTTCGCCTCGATCGCCTGGTGCATGCCCTCGTTGTAGCGGCGGCCGGCGAGGATACGGCCGGTGTGCTCGTCGACGATCATGACTTCGCCGTCGATGACGACGTAGTCCTTGTCCTTCTTGAAGAGTTCCTTGGCCTTGATGGCGTTGTTCAGGTACCCGACCAGCGGGGTGTTCACCGACTCGTAGAGGTTGTCGATGCCCAGCCAGTCCTCGACCTTGGCGACGCCCGGCTCGTGGATGGCGACGGTGCGCTTCTTCTCGTCGACCTCGTAGTCGCCGGTCTCCTCGAGGCCCTTCAGCTGGTTGCCCGCCTCGCCCCTCTTGAGGCGGGTGACGAGCTTGGCGAAGTCGCCGTACCACTTCGTGGCCTGGTCGGCGGGGCCGGAGATGATCAGCGGCGTACGGGCCTCGTCGACGAGGATGGAGTCGACCTCGTCGACCACCGCGAAGTTGTGGCCGCGCTGGACGAGCTCGTCCTGGGACCACGCCATGTTGTCGCGCAGGTAGTCGAAGCCGAACTCGTTGTTCGTGCCGTAGGTGATGTCGCAGTTGTACTGCTCGCGGCGCTGGGCCGGCGTCATGTTCGCCAGGATGCAGCCGACGCTCAGTCCGAGGAACTTGTGGACGCGGCCCATCATCTCGGAGTCGCGCTCGGCCAGGTAGTCGTTCACCGTGATCAGGTGGACGCCCTTGCCGGACAGCGCGTTCAGATACGTCGGCAACGTGCCGACCAGGGTCTTGCCCTCACCGGTCTTCATCTCGGCCACATAGCCGAGGTGGAGCGCGGCGCCGCCCATCAGCTGGACGTCGTAGGGGCGCTGGCCGAGGACGCGCCGGGCGGCCTCGCGCACGGTCGCGAACGCCTCGGGCAGCAGGTCGTCGAGGCTCTCGCCGTCCGCGAACCGCTGCTTGTACTCATCCGTGAGGGCGCGCAGCTCGGCGTCGGAGAGGGACTCGAAGTCCTCTTCGATGGAGTTGACCTGGTCCGCGATGCGGTGCAGCTTGCGCAGGATCTTGCCTTCGCCTGCACGCATGATCTTCTGGAGGACGGACACGCGGTTGGTCTCCTTGCCGGTCGGGCCTGGCACGGTCGGTTACTCAGGCGACAGCCTGAGCAACGGCCATCGTATGCGAGGACCCCACCGCGCCGGGAGGTCTGCCGTGAGGTCCAACGGACGGGGCCCGCGGAAGGTGCCGGTAAGGGACACGAAAAGTGGTGACATCCCTCCCCCGTCCCGCGCACAATCGGGCGATGGACCCCGTGACGCTCACCACCGGCCGCCTGCAGCTGCGCACGTTCGTGCCCGCCGACATCGACGAGGTGTGCGCGGCGGTCCAGGACCCCGAGATCCAGCGCTGGGTCCCCGTTCCCTCGCCCTACACGCGCGTGGACGCGGAGTACTTCGTGCGGAACATGGTCCCGGACGGCTGGCGCTCCGACACCGAGTACACCTTCGCCCTGCGCGCCGAGGAGCACGGCCCGGTCCTCGGCGCGGTCTCCCTGCACCACCCGCGCGCGGGCACCTGGGAGATCGGCTTCTGGGCGACCAAGGAGCACCGCGGCCGCGGCTACATGACGGAAGCCGTCCTGGGCCTGGCCCGCTGGGCCTTCGCCGACCTCGCCTGTACGCGCCTGGAGTGGCGGGCCGAAGTGGGCAACGTGGGCTCGCGCACGGTCGCCGAGAAGGCCGGCTTCACGATAGAGGGCGTGCTGCGCTCGGGGCTGCTCAACAAGGAGGTGCTCCGCGACTGCTGGATCGGCGCCCTGCTCCCCTCGGACCTGGGCCTGCCGTGCCCCCTGCCCTACCTGCCGGCCCCCGCCTGACACCCGCCCCCGGCACCTGCCGGACCCCGCCCGCACTGTCAGTGGCCGGGCCTATCGTTTCCGGTATGACGACCTTGCCGCGTCCCGCCGCCGATCTGTCCGCCGACGAAGCCCGCCGCATCGCGCTGCGCGCCCAGGGTCTCCTCGGCGCCCCGGACCGCAAGGGCGGGGTCCGCGGGGTGCTGCGCCACCTCGGCGCGGTCCAGCTGGACACGATCTCGGTGCTGGCCCGCTCGCACGAGCTGATCCCGTACGCGCGGCTGGGCGCGGTCGGCCGCAGGAAGGTCGAGGCGGCGTACTGGACCGGGGGGCACGCCTTCGAGTACTGGTCGCACGCGGCCTGCGTCCTGCCCATCGAGGAGTGGCCGCACTTCGCGTTCCGCCGCCGCGCCTACCGCACCCGCCCGCACTGGCACCACGACCTGCCCGACGGAGCGTACGAGCAGGTCATCAAGCAGCTGCGCACCGAAGGCCCGCTCACCGCCACGGAGTTGGGCGGCGCGAAGAACAAGGGCGAGTGGTGGGACTGGTCCGCGTCGAAGGTCGCCGTCGAGCGCGCGCTGATGTACGGCGAGGTGGTCTGCGTCGAGCGGCGCGGCTGGAAGCGGGTCTACGACCTGGCGGAGCGAGCCGTTCCCGCGGAGCTGCTCCACGACGACCTGGACGACGCGGAGTGCGTGCGCCGGCTGGTCCGCCAGGCCGGCGAGGCGCTGGGCGTCGGTACGCGCGCGGACATCGCCGACTACCACCGGCTCAAGAGCGAGCAGTTCGACGCGGTGGTCGCGGGGACCGGTCTGGTCCCGGTGACCGTGCAGGGCTGGTCGAAGCCGGCCTGGGCCGATCCGGCGGCGCTGGCCACGGCCCCCCGCGGCCGCCACCGCACCACGCTCCTGTCGCCCTTCGACTCCCTGGTCTGGGAGCGGGCGCGCACCGAGCGGATCTTCGGCTTCACGCACCGCCTGGAGGCCTACGTCCCCAAGCCGAAGCGGATCCACGGCTACTTCGCGATGCCGGTGCTCTCCGGCGGGCGCCTGGTGGGCCGGGTCGACCCGGCGCGGGAGGGCACCACCCTGGTCGCGCGGCAGGTCTCCCTGGACGGCTCCAGGGCGGTCCCGGGGGCGGCGGCGGCCCTGTGGGAGGCGGCGAGCTGGGTGGGCTGCGACAGCGTCCGCGTGGAGCGCATGGCGGACGCGTCCCTGCGCACGGCGCTCATCGCCGCGCTGGGCGAGGCCCCGGAGCAGGGCAGGTAGGGCGCGGCCAGGACGGCCAGGGCTAGCGGATCTCCAGGATCTTCTCGCGCATCGCGTAGACCACGGCCTCCATCCGGGAGTGCAGCTGCAGCTTCTCCAGGATGTTGCGCACGTGGTTCTTCACGGTGTTCTCCGAGATGAACAACTCCTTGGCGATGTCCCGGTTGTTCATGCCGGTGGCGACGAGCTTGAGCACCTCCAGCTCCCGGTCGGTCAACCGGGGCGCGGGCACGAGCCGGCGCTCGTCGGTGCGCTGGATCATCGACTTGAACTCGGTGAGCAGCTTCGACGCCATCGACGGGCTGATCTGCGACTGACCGTCGGCCACCGCGCGGATCGCCGTGGCCACCTCGTCGGTAGAGATCTCCTTGAGGAGGTAGCCGGTCGCGCCCGCCTTGATCGCGTCGTAGAGGTCGGCTTCCTCGTCGCTGATCGTCAGCATGATGATCTTGGCGCTGGGGGCCACCTCCTTGATGGAGGTGCAGGCCTCGATCCCGCCTCTCTTGGGCATCCGGACGTCCATGAGGATGATGTCCGGCAGCAGGTCGGCCGCCTTGTCCACCGCCTCGGCGCCGTCCCCGGCCTCGCCGACGACCTGGATGTCCTCCTCGGCGGCGAGGACGATCTCGAGGCCGCGCCGGAAGAGCGCGTGGTCGTCCACGACGAGGACCCGGATGGGTTCCTCGCGCGGGGCGCCCGCGGCGCCCGGTCCCATGCCGGAGCCGTCGTCGGCAGTGCCGGCGCCCCCGCCCCGCATCGGTCCGAAGCTGTCCGCCATCGTTCCTCCCCCTGAAGGCCGTGGCCCGTTCTCCTGTGCCGCGCCAACCGGAGGCGCCGACACGCCGGTTGACCCGGCCGGGCCATGATTTCATGCCGCGACCGCCGTGCGACGACGGTGCGGTGCACCGGGGGGTCGCACAAAGGTGCCCCCGGGGCGCACGCGCGCTCCAGGGGCACCGGACGAGTGAGTTTCGGACAGCCGTGCCCCGGTGAAGAGCGGTGTCCGGACGGCTCAGCCGCCGATGGCGTCACCCGCGTCGGCGTGCCGCACCTCGTCATCGGCGACCATGGGGTCGGTGCTGAGGTGGATCACGCCGTAGTCATAGGCGTGGCGCCGGTAGACGACACTCGGTTCCTTGGTCTCGGAGTCGACGAAGAGATAGAAGTCGTGCCCGACCAACTCCATCTCGTAGAGCGCCTGGTCGAGCGACATGGGTGCCGCCACGTGCGTCTTCTCGCGCACGACGAGGGGGCCTTCGCCCTGCACCTCGAGCGGGCCGATCTTGGTGGTCGGCACGCCGTCGGTCCCGCTCTCGTCCCGGGCGAGCGAACCGTCCCCGTTCAGCGTGGCCGCGTCCGGAACACGCTCGGCGACCTCGGCCGCCGAGATCCGCTTGGTGCCGCGCCTGGTCGAGCGCTTGCCGTGCTCCTTGCGCAGCTGCGCGTCCAGCTTGTCGGTGGCGAGGTCGAGCGCCGCGTACGGGTCGCTTGCCGCGGCTTCCGCCCGGATCACCGGGCCCCGCGTGCGCAGCGTGATCTCCACGCGGTCGCACCGGTCGGCCTGTCGGGGGTTGGGCTCCTTGGACACCTCGACGTCGAGGCTGATCACCTTGCCGTCGAGCTTCTGGATCTTGTCCAGCTTCAGCTTCTCGGCCACGTGCTTGCGGAACCGCTCCGGTACCTCGGTCTTGCGGCCCTTGACGACGATGTCCACGCAGAACTCCGTTCCCGGATCGCTCCGCTGCTGTTGCGGAGCATCTCCCTTTTGCACCAGGCTCCGGCCACTTCCGGAGCCTCGGACTCGGTGACTTCCACCTCCTCCTCCCCCGTGGGCAAGATCTCCACCCCACCGGTACGGGTGATTGTCGAATCTCTTCGCAAACCCACCGCACGGCATTCCGATATGCGAGGCGCTCCGGCTGGCTTTCTCGCCCAAGTTCCTCACATCCGAACATATCTCGCCCGGACGGATGTCGTCACCCTCTACTGGCGCGTACCTCCATTCAGATGAAATAACCCTGTCACTACCTGCAACGAAGCAGATTCTCGGTCAGTTCCGGTTTATTTCGAAGGAATCCGGAGAAGCGGCAATCACCGCCCCCAGGACCATCTCCGGGGCGGTATTTCCGATGCCGGTCACAGAGCGTTCCCGCGCTCCCGTGACCAGCCGCCGGCCCGATTGCGGACCCGGCAAAGCGCGTACCGCCCGGCCCGCCTCAGCCAGCGAGGCGCCCGTCGTCATGAGGTCGTCGACCAGCACGATCCGGCCAACTTCCGCGAGCAGCCGCTCGCTCCCGCCGACCGGTTCCAGCGCGCCGGTCACGTTCGCCAGCCGCTGCCGGGCGTCGAGCCCCGCCTGGTCCGCGACCGCGCGCCGCTGCCGCAGCACCGCGAGGACCCGGGCCGGGACGCCGCCGCGGCGCAGCTCGGCCGCCGCCGCGTAGGCGATCCGCCGCATCGGGTCGTGCCCGCGCGCCCGGACGGCACGGGCCGCGGACGGCACGGGGACGAGCGCTACGACGCCGCCACCCCTCGCTTCGGCGCCGCTGGGACCACCGCCCCGGCCGGTCCCGGGGGGCGCCGCCTGCGCCGCCTCGGCGAGCCCTGTCCGACCAGCCCCGGAGAGCCCTTCCCGTACGGCCCCGGCGAGAGCGGCGCCGAGCGGTTCGGCCAGCCCGAGCGCCCCACGCTCCTTGTGCGCGAGGAGCACGGCTCGCACCGCGTCCCGGTACGGCGCGGCCGCGTGCACGACCGGGAGTCCGGCCGGCTCCGGCCGCGGCCGCACCCGGCCGGGCGCAGCGCCGCGCAACGCCGCCGCGCACCGCGCGCACAGCGACGTACGAGATCTGCCGCAGCCCGCGCACTGAGCGGGCAGCACCAGATCGGAGAGGTCCTGCCACCACCCCCGCATACCCCCACTGTGCCGACCCGCGCCCCGCGCGACCACCCCTGTGGACAACGGCCTGTGGACAACTGGTCTGTGGATGACTGTCTGTGGATGGCGGTCTGTGGGCAACGCAGAGCGGGGCGCCGACGCGGCCCGGAAGCGAGTTCGAGCGCCGCTACGGCACCACCCGCTACCCCGGATAGACCGGCGCCGTCCCGTCCTTCGCCACCGACTGCCACGCCGCCCCGGAGGGCAGCCGGACGATGCCGTCGTCGGAGTGTGCCAGCAGCGGGAGCCGGTCGTCCTCGGAGGCCGCGATCTCGCTCACCCGGGTCAGTCCGGGCAGTGCCTGGCCGGTCGGGGTCGAGCCGTCGCACTGCACGTACCGCATCTGCTGCAGCTCACCGGCCTCCCGGCCGACCACCACGAGCCGGCTGCCGCCCGCCCAGGACACGGCGGTGACGTCCTCCATCTCGGGTGCCGCGACCCGCAGATCGGCCACCGAGAACTCGGCGCCGCCCTCCCCGTCGGTCCCCCGCTCGACCCGGCCGATCCGCAGCGACGCCGTGCCCTTGCCCTTCTTCACCAGCAGCGCGATGCGCGCGCCGTCGGCGGAGAGCTTCACCGTCTCGATCCGGTCGTCGTCGCCGAGCCCCTCGATCGCGACCTGCTGCATCCGGTCGCCGAGCCCCTTGCCGAAGACGAGCAGCCGCGGATCGGCGGGGTTGCGGTCGGCCACCCACAGGTCGCCGCGCCCGTCCCAGCTGGGCGTCGACAGGCCGTCCTTGACGTCCCCGGCATGGCTGCGCACCAGCGCGTCCCCCAGCGAAGCGCTGCTGACGAACGACGCCACGTACAGCGAACGGCCGTCGCTCGACACCCCCGCGGCCCGCTCCTGGTCCCGCGAGACGGCCACCGAACGCATCGGCTGGCCGCCCTCGCCGAGCGGCCCCGGCACCCGCTCCGGGTCCCGGTCCGCGCTGCTCCTGCCCGGCATCCGGACCAGCCGCCCCTTGCCGTCCAGGAAGTACTGGTCGTCCAGGACGACGGAGCGGCGCGGCGCCACCAGGGCGTCGGCCTCCGACTCGTTCAGCGCGCACATGAGCCGGCCGTCGGCCCGCTTCAGTTCGACCTCGTCCACGCTCGACGACGACAGGTCCCGCAAGGAGAACAGCAGTTGCGCCGCCATCTCCCGGCATTTGGTCGGCGTGACGTCCTCCGCCTGCCGGTTGAGCGGCACCGTCAGCTTGTTCGCGTCGTCCGGCGCCAGCGACTGCACGCCGTCCTTCAGGCCCGCCCCGGTCGGGAACGCCGTGCGCACCGCACGGTCCAGCCACCGCGTCGGCCCGGCGAGGACCTCCCTGACCGTCTCGGTCAGCGGGTCCGTCCACTGCCGTACGAAGACCGGGTCCGCGACGAGCCGTTTCTGCGGGGGCTCGTCCTCAGCCACCGTGTTCACCGCGTAGTAGTACTTGTTGACGGACTGGTAGATCCGCTGGAAGTCCGACTCCCCGAGCACGACACCCGTGGGCAGGCTGTCGATCCGCCACTGGTTCCCCTTGGCGGTCTTGGTCAGGGACAGATGCAGGTTCATGTCGTACTGGCCCGGGTCCGGCTGGTAGGCCTGCTGCTTGTCGACCGTGGCGACCTGCTGCCCCGTCAGCCGGAAGACCCGGCCCTCGTCCCCCGCGTTCTGCTGTCCGACCGGACGCGGGCTCGGTCCGTCGGCGAGCACCACGGTCTGCTCCCCCGGCCGCCAGCCCTTCGCGGCCTCCGGCGTCAGATACTTGCGCGCCATCGCATACGACGGATCGTCGCTGGTCAGAGCCTCCAGGAACCCGTCGACCACGTTCATGGGACTGGCCCCGTCGCGCGGCGGCAGCGCGAAGACGCGCACCTGGGAGTCCGGCCGCTGTGACGCCTCGACCGATTCGAGCCCGCCGCTGTCCGGCATCGACGCACACCCGGCGAGCACGATCGCGCCGCACCCGGCCAGCGCCCCGGCCCGTACCCCGCGCCGCCGTCGCGGCGCCCGCTGCTCACTCACGACCGCCGTCGCTCCCCTCGCCGCGCTCGTCCGGCTCCGCGGCCCGGCGCCCGCCCACGGCCACGTCCCCACGCCACGCACCGGAGTCGGCGCGTGCCTCGTCGATCCCGCCCCCGTACCGCTGTGCCCGGTCCGCCGGGGCCCCGTCCGCGGTCCGGCGCGGGTGCTCGCCGGGCTGGCGGGGCACACCCGCCGCCCCGTCCCCGTGCACGCCGCGCGAGACCACCCGGGCGCCACTGCCCGGCAGCGCCGTCGGATCGGCGGCCACGGCGGCGGAGGCGAGCCGGGGCGCTATCGCGCTCTGCGCCGACCCGGCCGGCTGGGCCGGCACGGTCGCCGGCTTGCGGTCCGCGCCGGAGGGCAGCCCCGCCGCGCCGGCCTCCCGCGCCCGCCGCGAGTCCTCCGGCTCCAGCGGTATCGGCGAACCGCGCAGCGCCTCGTCCGCCGTCCGCGGCAGCGTGAGCCGGAACTGCGAACCGCCGCCCGGCTCACCCCAGGCCTGCAGCCAGCCGCCGTGCAGCCGCGCGTCCTCCAGGGCGATCGACAGACCGAGGCCGGTACCGCCGGTCGTACGCGCGCGTGCCGGGTCGGCCCGCCAGAAACGGCTGAAGACCCGCGTCGCCTCGCCCGGCTTGAGCCCGACCCCGTAGTCGCGCACGGCGACGGCGACCGCGCCACCCGCGGCCGCGAGCCGCACCACGACGTCCCTGCCCTCACCGTGCTCCACGGCGTTCACCACGAGGTTGCGCAGGACGCGCTCCACGCGGCGCGCGTCCGCCTCGGCCACCACCGGCTGCTCGTCGCCGACGACCCGCACCTGCGTGCCCTTGCGCTCGGCGAGCGGCTCGGCGCCGCCGACGACCCGGCGTACGACCTCGCGCAGGTCTATCGGCTCGGCCTCCAGCGCGGCGGCCCCCGCGTCGAAGCGGCTGATCTCCAGCAGGTCGGCAAGGAGGGACTCGAACCGGTCCAGCTGATCGGCGAGCAGCTCCGCGGAGCGGGCGGTCACCGGATCGAAGTCGGCCCGTGCCTCATGGATGACATCGGCGGCCATCCGTACCGTCGTCAGCGGTGTGCGCAGCTCGTGGCTGACGTCGGAGACGAACCGGCGCTGCATCCGCGACAGGTCCTCCAGCTGCTGGATCTTCAGGTGCAGGTTCTGCGCCATCTTGTTGAAGGCCTCGCCGAGACGCGCGATGTCGTCCTCACCGGTCACCTTCATACGTTCCTGGAGGCGGCCCGCGGAGAGCCGCTCGGCCACCCCGGCCGCCATCCGCACCGGCGTGACGACCTGCCGTACGACGAGCCAGGCGATGGCGCCCAGCAGGACGACCACGAAGAGTCCGGCCGTCGCGAGCGTGCCCTTCACCAGGCCCAGGGACTTCTCCTCCTGGGTCAGCGGGAAGAGGTAGTACAGCTGGTAGGCGTGGCCCTGCGGGTCGGTGAGCCGCTTGCCGATGACGAGGCCCGGCTGCGATTCGCCGCCGCCCTTGTAGACGATGCGCGTGTACTTCTGCGAGGCGCCGGTCATCCGGTCGACCCGCGCGCGCAGGTCGCCGGGGACGCTGCGGTCCGGCTCCACACCACCGGAGGCACGCGGCCCGCGTCCGCTGCCGCTGTCGGCGTCGCCGGGGCTCAGCGTGACCACGTCGAAGGCACCCTTGCCGCCGCTGGAGAGCTGGGTGGCGAGGTCGCTCAGCCATTTGTTGGAGCTCAAATTGGCGCGGGTGTCGTCGGAGGCGCCGCCGCGCACCCCGGCCAGGGCGGAGTCCGCCCTGTCCTTGGCGGCCCGGAACCCGCCCTCGGCCTGGCTCTGCGAGGCCTTCACCTTCGCGTCGAGCAGACCGTTGCGCACCGAGCCGATGACCACGATGCCGAGCAGCAGCACCACACCGAGCGACATCAGCAGCGTCGTGACGACCACCTTCAGCTGGATGTTGCGCCGCCACAGCCGCATCGCGGGCAGCAGCGGGCGCCGCACCCAGCGGGTGAACAGGCGCAGCACCGGGCTGCCGTTCATCCCGCCCTTCAGGAGCAGACCCCCGTCCACGGCCCGGCGCAGCCAGGAGCCACGCCCGGCCGGGGATCCCACAGGCCGCTCCGGACGTGACCCCGGCTTGCCGGGCGCCGCAGCGGCACTGTCCCGGGACACGTCAGCTCGGTCCGGCCTTGTAGCCGACGCCACGGACCGTCACCACGATCTCGGGCCGCTCGGGGTCCTTCTCGACCTTCGAGCGCAGCCGCTGGACGTGCACGTTCACCAGACGGGTGTCGGCCGCGTGCCGGTAGCCCCAGACCTGCTCGAGGAGCACCTCACGCGTGAACACCTGCCACGGCTTGCGGGCGAGCGCGACCAGCAGGTCGAACTCGAGCGGGGTCAGCGCGATCGACTGCCCCTCCCGCTTCACCGAGTGCCCGGCCACGTCGATGACCAGGTCACCTATGGTCAGCTGCTCGGGGGCGGGCTCCTCAGACCTGCGCAGCCGCGCCCGGATGCGGGCCACCAGCTCCTTCGGCTTGAACGGCTTCACGATGTAGTCGTCGGCGCCTGACTCCAGGCCCACGACGACATCGACGGTGTCGCTCTTGGCCGTGAGCATCACGATCGGTACCCCGGACTCCGCCCTGATCAGGCGGCACACCTCGATGCCGTCCCGTCCGGGCAGCATCAGGTCGAGGAGGACCAGATCGGGCTTGGTCTCACGGAAAGCGGCCAGCGCCTTGTCGCCGTCGGCCACGAACGACGGCTCAAAACCTTCACCACGCAGCACAATGCCGAGCATCTCGGCCAGTGCGGTGTCGTCGTCGACGACAAGGACTCGTCCCTTCATGGACCACATCATCCCATTAGCTCATCGTTACCTGGCGTGACCTGGAACACAGCTCCGCCAGACTCCCACCTGTCACGGGCGAAACGACACCCCACTCCGTCACGATCGCCGTGATCAGCTCCGGTGGCGTCACGTCGAACGCGGGGTTGTACGCCTGTGTCCCCAGCGGTGCCACCGGAATTCCGCCTCCCGCCTCGATCCCGGCCAGCGGCGCCTGCGGGGCCGTGACCTCTGTCACTTCGTGCCCGGGGCGCTGCTCCACCTCGATGGACGCGCCGTCGGGCGTCAGCGGGTCCACCGTCGTCACCGGCGCCACCACGAGGAACGGCACATGGTGATAACGCGCCAGCACGGCGAGCGGATAGCTCCCCACCTTGTTCGCCACCGAACCGTCGGCGGCGATCCGGTCCGCCCCGACGAGCACGGCGTCCACCTCGCCCGCGGCGAACAGCGATCCCGCCGCGCTGTCGGTGAGCAGCGTGTACGCCATGCCGTTGCGTGCCGCCTCGTACGCGGTCAGCCGCGCCCCCTGCAGCAGCGGACGCGTCTCGTCCACCCACAGCCGGCGCAGCCGTCCCGAGCGGTGCGCGGCGAGCGCCACGGCGAAGGCGGTGCCCTCCCCGCCGGAGACCAGCGCCCCGGTGTTGCAGTGCGTCAGGAGGCGGTGGTTGCCGCCGGGCAGCAGCTCGTCGAGGAGCCGCAGCCCGTGCTCGGCCATCTTGACGCTGCCCGCCGCGTCCTCCTGGTGCAGCGCCCGCGCGGCGGCGAGCGCTGCCGCCGCGGCCCGCTCCCGCCCTGCCTCCGCGCCGCCCGAGCCGCTCCCGAGCGCGCCGCGGTACGCCTCGTAGGCGCGGCGCACGCCGTATCCGAGGTTGACCGCGGTGGGCCGGGCCGCGGCCAGCCCGTCCGCCGCGTCCTGCACGTCGAACCCCCGGGCGGCCGCCAGCGCCACCCCGTACGCCCCCGCGATGCCGAGCAGCGGAGCCCCGCGCACGGACAGGGAGCGGATCGCCTGCACGAGCCCCTGCGGGTCCGTGCACACCAGCTCGACCTCCTCGGCCGGCAGCCGTGTCTGGTCGAGCAGCACGACAACCGGTCCCTCGGCCGGTTCCTCCCACCGGATCGCCGGTATGTCGATGGTCCTGGGCTGTATGTCCTCGCTGGGCCGTATGTTCCCGCCGGTTTGCGCGTACTGATCAGCCATCTGCCCAGTCTGCCCCGGAGAGGCCCGACAATTGAAGGTGTCCAGCCACTACGGGCCCAGGTCATCCGGGCCCCGCCCCGTGGCACGATGGCAGCCAACCTGCCGCCGCGACCGCGGACGGGCACCTTGAAGGAGCGACGATGAACGACACTCCGGGCTGGGCATCGCCCGGATCTGCCCCCTCCGACGGCCCCGACGGCACCAACCGCCAGGACGGCCCGGACGGGGAGTCCCAGGGCGCCGGTCCCAAGGACGCCCGCCCGCAGGACACCCCGGGCCCGCAGTGGTCCAAGGAGCAGCCGCCGCCCGCCCAGTGGTCCGCGCCCTCCGGCCCGCCCGCCTCCGGCGCCGGCCAGGCCCCGCCACCACCGCCCCCTGCCCCGGGCCAGGGGCAGGGGCAGGGCTGGGGCGGCCAGGGCTGGGGCAGCCAGCCTCCCGGCGGCCCGGGCGGCTACGGCTCCGGCGGCTGGGGCTACGGCGGCGGCGCGCCCACCGCGGCCAAGCCCGGCGTCATCCCGCTGCGCCCGCTCGGCGTCGGCGAGATCCTCGACGGCGCCGTCTCCACGATGCGTACGTACTGGCGCACCGTCCTCGGCATCTCGCTCGCCGTCGCCGTGCTCACCGAAGTCCTGGTCGTCCTTCTCCAGGGCTTCGTCCTGAACGACTCCGCGACCACCGACGTCCTCGACGACCCCAATGCCGGCGCCGGCGAGGTCACCCGCGCCATGGGCGGCATCCTGGCCGGCTCCGGCGTGGTCCAAGTGGTCACGCTGCTCGGCACGATCGTCGCCACCGCCCTGCTCACCACGGTCACCAGCCGTGCCGTGCTCGGCACATCCGTCACCACCAAGGAGGCCTGGCGCGATGCCCGCCCGCAGGTCCTGCGGCTGCTCGGGCTGACGCTGCTGCTGCCGCTGATCGCCGTCGTCGTCGTCTTCGCCGGGACGGTCCCCGGCCTCCTCGTCGCCCTGTTCGGCTCGTCCGACGGAGGGCTCGCCCTCGCGGTCGTCGGCGGCCTCGCCGGATTCGTGGTCGCGATCTGGCTGGTGATCCGCTTCTCGCTGGCCTCGCCCGCGCTGATGCTGGAGAAGCAGACCGTCCGCAAGGCGATGAGCCGCTCCACCAAGCTCGTCCGCGGCTCCTGGTGGCGGGTCTTCGGCATCCAGATCCTCGCCTCGATCATCGCCGGCGTCGTGGCGTCGATCATCCTGGTCCCCTTCAGCCTCATCGCCGGTGCGGTCAGCGGCGACGGCCTGAGCGGCTTCCTCGACACCGGCGGCGACGTGGGCTGGGCCTTCCTGATCGTCAGCGGCATCGGCGCGGTGGTCGGCTCGACGATCACCTTCCCGATCACCGCGGGCGTCACGGTGCTGCTCTACATAGACCAGCGGATCCGCCGCGAGGCCCTCGACCTCGAACTCGCCCGCGCCGCGGGCCTGCACGGTTACGGGCAGACCCCCGGCGCCACTCCGGGGAGCTGATGCGGTGAGCACGCCAGGGGGAGTGCTCACCGCCGCGGCCCGGCTGACGCGCGCCGGCGGCGACGCACCACCGGTCACGCTCCCGCGCGGCCCCGCCCGGGAGGCGGCCGAGCGTGAGCTGTCCAAGCCCGCGTACCACGAGCACGACCCGAGCTGGTTCGTCCGCGCCCTGAACGCGTTCTGGGAGTGGGTCGGCAAGCTGTTCTCCGCCGCGTCCGACGCCGCACCGGGCGGAGCGCTCGGCCTGGTCGTCATCCTCGTGGCCGTCGTCGCCGTCGCGGTCGCCCTGTGGTGGCGCCTGGGCACCCCGCGCCGCTCGCCCGCCCCGGCCGCGCCCCTCTTCGACGACCGCCCCCGCAGCGCCGCCGAACACCGCGCGGCCGCCGACGCGCACGCCGCCCAGGGCCACTGGAACCAGGCCGTCCAGGAGCGGATGCGTGCCCTCGTCCGCTCCCTGGAGGAGCGCGCCCTGCTCGACCCGCACCCCGGCCGCACCGCCGACGAGGCCGCCACGGAGGCCGCCCGGCCGCTCCCGCTGCACGCGGACCGCCTGCACGCGGCCGCCCGCGCCTTCGACGCCATCGCGTACGGCGGCCGCACCGCGACCCCCGACACGTACCAGCGCCTGGCCTCCCTCGACACCGAGCTGGCCCGCACGACCCCGGCACCGACCGCCACCCCGGGAGCCCCCCGGTGACCGACCCCACCACCCCGCGGCCGCACGAGGCCGCTGACGCTCACCCCCCGGCCGAGGGCACCAACACGCCCAACTCCCGCCACACCAGCACCACCCCACAGCCCCACCCCCCGGGCACACCCACGCCGACCCCCCAGCCACCAGCCGGACCGGACACTTCCACGCCGTCCCCGCAGCCGCCAGTCGGACCGGGCACACCCACGCCGACCCCGGAACCACCAGCCGAGGACAGCACGCCCGGCTCCCGCCACCGCCGCCGCGACAACGGCACCCCAGGCGAACCCCCGACCCCCCAAGCCATCGCCACCACAACCGTCACGCCCACCGCGCCGACCACGACGACGGCGCTCACGGCACCGCCACTCCCGGCCCCGATCTCCGACGACACCTCCGTCACTCCTACGGTCCGTCAGATCTGGACCCGCACGCGGGGTATCGCCCTCGCTCTGGCCGTCCTCCTGGTCGCCGGCGTGGCCATCGCGGCCGTCCGCTCCGGCGAGAAGCACGGCACGCTCGACCCCCGCTCCGCCGACACGTACGGCAGCCGGGCCGTCGCCCAACTCCTCGCGGAGCGCGGCGTGGACACCCGCGTGGTCACCACGACCGCGGACGCCCGGGCCGCGACCGACCGCGACACCACCGTCCTGGTGGCCGCCCCCGACCTGCTCACCCCGCACCAGCAGGAGCAATTGCAGGCCGCGACCGCCGACTCGGGCGGCCGCACACTCCTCGTCGCCCCCAGTGCCGCCTCTGTCGAGCGGCTCGCCCCCGGCGTCAGCGAGGACCCCGCGCCCAGCACGGACCGGACACTCGCCCCGCACTGCACCCTGCCCGCGGCCCGGCGGGCCGGCCCCGCCGAGACGGGCGGCCACCGCTACGACACGACGCGCACCGACGCCGACTCCTGCTATCCGAGCGACGGCGCCCCCACCCTCCTGCGCCTGCCCGCGCTGACCGGCACCGGCGACACGGTGGTCCTCGGCTCCCCCGACATCCTTCTCAACGACCGCCTCGACGAGCAGGGCAACGCCTCGCTCGCCCTCCAACTCCTCGGTACCCGCACCCATGTGGTCTGGTACCTCCCCTCCCTCTCCGACGACGCCGCGGCCGACGGCGCACAGAACGACCGCGGCTTCCTCGACCTGCTCCCCTCCGGCTGGCTCTGGGGCACCCTGCAACTCTTCATCGCGGCAGCACTCGCCGCGCTGTGGCGCGCCCGCCGCCTGGGTCCCCTGGTGGCCGAACGGCTCCCCGTCGCGATCCGCGCCTCCGAGACCGTCGAAGGCCGCGCCCGCCTCTACCGCAAGGCGAACGCCCGCGACCGTGCCGCCACGGCCCTGCGTATCTCCACCCGCACCACGCTCGCCCCCCTCATCGGCATCCCCCCGTCCCAGGCCCACACGCCCGAGACCTTCCTCCCCGCCCTGGCGCGCCGGCTCCCGACGCCCGCCAGGGACGTGCACACGCTCCTCTTCGGCCCGCCGCCGGCCACCGACGCGGCGCTCATCGCCCTCGCCGACCACCTCGACGCCCTCGAAAGAGAGGTACGCCATTCATGATGGACCCGACCACTGACAATGCCGGGCCCACGTCCGATCCCCGCAGCTCACGGGCGTCTTTGGAGGCCCTGCGCGCCGAGATCGCCAAGGCCGTGGTCGGCCAGGACCCCACCGTCACGGGCCTGGTCGTGGCTCTGCTCTGCCGCGGCCACGTCCTCCTGGAGGGCGTCCCGGGCGTGGCGAAGACCCTCCTCGTCCGCGCCCTCGCCGCCTCCCTCGAACTCGACACCAAGCGCGTCCAGTTCACCCCGGACCTCATGCCCAGCGACATCACGGGCTCCCTGGTCTACGACACCCACAGCGCGCGCTTCTCCTTCCAGCCAGGCCCGGCCTTCACCAACCTCCTCCTCGCGGACGAGATCAACCGGACCCCGCCCAAGACCCAGTCCTCCCTGCTGGAGGCCATGGAAGAGCGTCAGATCACGGTCGACGGCACCCCGCGCCCGCTCCCCGAGCCGTTCATGGTGGTGGCGACGCAGAACCCGGTCGAGTACGAGGGCACGTACCCCCTCCCGGAAGCGCAGCTGGACCGCTTCCTCCTCAAGCTGAACGTCCCCCTGCCCACCCGCCAGGACGAGATCGACGTCCTCACCCGCCACGCCTCCGGCTTCGACCCCCGCGACCTGCACGCCGCCGGCCTCCGCCCGGTGGCCACGGCCGCCGACCTCGAGACGGCCAGGTCCGCCGTCGCGAAGACCACGATCTCCCCGGAGATCACCGCGTACGTCGTCGACATCTGCCGCGCGACCCGCGACTCCCCCTCCCTCGCCCTCGGCGTCTCCCCGCGCGGCGCCACGGCCCTGCTCGCGACGGCCCGCGCCTGGGCCTGGCTGACCGGCCGCGACTACGTCATCCCGGACGACGTCAAAGCCCTCGCCCTGCCGACCCTGCGCCACCGCATCCAGCTGCGCCCGGAAGCGGAGATGGAAGGCGTCACACCGGACTCGGTCATCAACGCCCTCCTCACCCACGTCCCCGTCCCCCGCTGACCGGGCCGGAGACGACACCGACATGGCCCTCACCGGACGTACGGCCCTGCTCGCCGCCCTGGGCTCCCTCCCCATCGGGATCTGGGAGCCCAGCTGGACGGGCATCCTCGCCGTCAACACCCCGCTGGCCCTGGCCTGCGCCTGCGACTTCGCCCTGGCCGCCCCCGTACGCCGCCTGCGCCTGACCCGCTCGGGCGACACCTCGGTACGCCTCGGCGACCCGGCCGACGTCACCCTCACCGTCACCAACCCGTCGCGCCGCCCGTTGCGCGCACACCTCCGCGACGCCTGGCCACCCAGCGCCTGGCGTCCGGGCACGGAGCACGCCGCGTCCCGCCACCGCGTGACGATCCCCCCGGGCGAACGCCGCCGCGTCACCACCCGCCTCCTGCCCACCCGGCGAGGCGACCGCCACGCGGACCGCGTGACCGTACGCTCCTACGGCCCGCTCGGCCTCTTCACCCGCCAGGGCACCCACGCCGTCCCCTGGACCGTCCGCGTCCTGCCGCCTTTCCACAGCCGCAAGCACCTCCCGTCGAAACTGGCCCGCCTGCGCGAACTCGACGGCCGGACCAGCGTCCTGAGCAGAGGCGAAGGCACTGAATTCGACAGCCTCCGCGAGTACGTTCCCGGGGACGACACCCGCTCCATCGACTGGCGCGCGACGGCCCGTCAGTCCGCGGTCGCGGTCCGCACCTGGCGCCCGGAGCGCGACCGGCACATCCTGCTGGTCCTGGACACCGGCCGCACCTCGGCGGGCCGCGTCGGCGACGCACCCCGTCTCGACGCCTCCATGGACGCGGCTCTCCTCCTGGGAGCGCTCGCCTCCCGGGCCGGCGACCGCGTCGACCTCCTCGCCTACGACCGTCGCACCCGCGCCCTGGTCCAGGGCCGCACGGCCCACCAGGTCCTTCCGGCGCTGGTCAACGCCATGGCCCCGCTCGAACCGGAGCTGGTGGAGACCGACGCGCGCGGCCTCACCGCCCCGGCCCTCCACACAGCCCCGCGCCGCTCCCTCATCGTCCTGCTCACGTCTTTGGAGGCAGCCCCCGTCGAGGAGGGTCTACTCCCGGTGCTCTCCCGCCTGACGAAACGGCACACGGTCATCGTGGCCTCGGTGGCGGACCCCGCCATCGAGGCGATGGCAGCGTCACGCGGCTCCGTGGAGTCCGTCTACGACGCGGCCTCAGCGGCCCAGGCCAAGGCGGAACGTCGGCGTACCGCCGACAAACTCACGCGTCACGGCGTCACCGTGGTGGACGCGACGCCGTCCGAGCTGGCCCCCGCACTGGCGGATGCCTATCTCTCCCTGAAGGCAGCCGGCCGTCTCTGACCCGGTGCTTCGAGTTCCGCCACAGAAACGGGACTCGGAGCGCCCGCAGAAAATCACCCCTGAACGCAGAAAACCCCCGTCCGGTATCCCCGGACGGGGGTTTTCTCAAAAATAGTTCGGCGGCGTCCTACTCTCCCACAGGGTCCCCCCTGCAGTACCATCGGCGCTATGAGGCTTAGCTTCCGGGTTCGGAATGTAACCGGGCGTTTCCCTCATGCTATGACCACCGAAACACTATGAAACTGTCAACCGGAGCCGTGACCGTGGCTACGACGGTTGTTCGTGGTTTCAGAACCAACACAGTGGACGCGAGCAACTGAGGACAAGCCCTCGGCCTATTAGTACCAGTCACCTCCACCCGTTACCGGGCTTCCAGATCTGGCCTATCAA